>NZ_CAWMDN010000132.1:0-125181 GCF_963866575.1 Aeromonas sp. L_1B5_3 | reverse complement strand
CTTCAAGGACGATGGCCCGAGTGCCTCGGCCAAGGCGGCAGTCAGTGCTGGTGCAACTCTGGATGAAAGCGGCGGGTTTGATGCAATCGACATCAGCAGCAGCGCCATTAGCGGTCTGTTTAATGCCCCGGTGCATGGTACTGATGGCGCAGGCAGCGTGCAGTACAGCCTGAGTGCGACAGCGGGAGCCCGCACCGGCCTGTGGCTGGCGGGACAAAGTGGCAGCGCCAGCGAAATCAAACTGGTGGCCGTGGCCAACGGTTATGAAGGATGGACCGGCGGTAGCACCAGTGGCACCAAGGCCTTCAGCGTGCTGATAGACAGCAGCGGCAAGGTGACGGTGACCCAGTATGCGGCGCTGGAGCACGGTGTGGATGGCAGCAGTACGAGTGACCATGACGACAGCGTGTCGCTGGCGTCAGCGGCGGCCATCAAGGTGGTACAGACTGTCACCGACCGTGATGGCGACAGCACCACGGCGACCAGTGCGAGCGGGCTGGATATCGCCTTCAAGGACGATGGTCCGATTGCTGTGGCTGATACCATTACCAGTGGCACTAATGGCACAGTCAACCTGGTGTTGGTTATCGATAGCTCAGGCAGTATTGGTAATACCAATATGCAGGTTATCAAGGATGCTGTAACGAATCTGATGAACAGCTATGGCAACTCGCTGGTCAAAGTGATGCTGGTTGATTTTGATAGTTCGGCAACAGTCAAGAGTGTCGGCAGTCAGGTATGGCTGACCAAGGATCAGGTAACTGGTCAGCTGACTAGCATCTCTTCTGGCGGTTCCACGGACTACGATGATGCTTTGCAAGCGGTTAGGGACAATTATGGGACACCGCCTTCCGCTGATAACACCTTTGTATTTTTCATTTCGGATGGAGTGCCCAGTTCGGCTGATGAGGCAATTAACGCCACAGAGCGCAATGACTGGACGAACTTCCTGACACAAAAAGGCATTGATGGTGCATATGCCGTGGGGATTGGCTCAACCAGCGTACTTGATGCCGACCTGCAAAGTGTCGCGTGGTCACCGAGTGGTGCTCACAACAACAATGTGGTGGTGATCAATACAGCGGGTCAGCTGTCGGGAACACTGACCAACCTGACACAGGTAATTGATGGCAATGTAACAACCAATGACAGTGCAGGAGCCGACGGTTTTGGTACGCCCAAGCTGGTTTCTGTGGAGTACAACGGAACAACCTACACCTTCAATAACAGCAATACCTCTTTCACTATTGCATTGGGTACCAACAAGGGCTCCCTCTACATTGAAAATGATGGTGACTATCGATTCACCCCGCCATCAGGGGGGGCAGAGGGGGCGCCTGTCGAAGTCACTTACAAGATTAAAGATGGCGATGGAGATACCAGCAGTGCCAAGTTAACCATTATCAATCCGGTCTTGGTGGTTGGTAGCAATGCCAATGACACAGGTTCTGGGGTCAGCACTGCCATTGACGATCACGTTCGTCCCAACCCTCTTCTTGCTCCGGATGTGGATGGCGCAATATTGGGTGGCGTCGGGGCAGATGTGTTGATCGGTGATGTCGGCGGGGTGACTTCGGGTAGTTACAACCTGACATTTATGGTCGATATGTCAGGGAGTATCAGCAACTCGGAATTCCAGTTGATGAAAGATGCCATCAACAACTTGCTGGCCAAGTTCAGTGGTATTGCGCAACTGCAAGTCGAGATTGGTACGTTTGCAGATAACAGCAAATATGTTGGTACCTACTCCTCCGTTTCTGCCGCTCAGCAGGCTGTCAGCAATCTAGTGCAGTCGGGTGGAGGCACTAATTACGAAGCAGCCTTGAAACAACTCAATACAATGATGACCGGGGATCCAGCCGCGAATCATAAATATGTCTACTTCCTCACAGATGGGGAGCCGACTGCAGGGAGCTGGACCAATTCTGCGCAGATTGCGACCGGTATAGCGACCCTGAGTGCACTGTCTGCCTCGGATGTGGTGATTAATGCGGTCGGGATTGGGGTGCCATCCGGTGCATCATTTGGCAATAACCTCAATGCGATCGACAACACTGCAGACAACTACCTCGCCGTAGACAGCTTTGATGACCTGTCTAGTGGCTTGGGATCGCTGTTTACCGCTGTTAGTGTCGGCTCTGACCTGTTGCAGGGCGGTGCAGGCAACGACGTGATTTTTGGTGACAGTATTCATGCAGACAATACGGATGGCGGCTGGTTCGAGTTTGTAGCAGACAATCCGGGCAAGAGTGGTGGGCAATTGCTCAACGAACTTTACAGCCAGCATGCAGAGTATGGTAAGGAAGGTGCGGTTGGTGGTGATGACACCCTTGAAGGTGGCGATGGGAATGATGTGCTCTATGGCCAAAAAGGCAATGACATCCTGATTGGCGGTGACGGTATCGACATTCTGGTTGGCGGGACCGGGTCTGACACCCTCACAGGCGGTGCCGGCAAGGACACCTTCAAGTGGGGTGCTGGAGATGTGGGTGGCACCGATGTCATCAAGGACTTCACCACCGGAACTGGCGGCGATGTGCTGGATATCAGCGAGTTGCTCAGCGGCGAACATGCCAACAAGACTTCGCTCGATGCTTATCTCACCTTCACCACAGGTCCGGGCACTGGCAAGTCAACACTCACTATCGATCTGGATGGCTCGGGCAGCGGCAGTACGACCCACGTTATCCAGTTTGACAACATCGACCTGACACTGGGAGGAACACGCAATGACCAGACCATCATTGAAGACCTGTTGAATCAGGGCAATCTGAAGGTTGATCCGTAATCTTGTCTTGGGGCCGGGCTTGCCTGGCCCCTGTTTTTTCCCCTGAGGGATGGATAAGATAGCAGCAGTAGAGGAGAGGGGCGTCATGCAGTCATTCAACTGGGTCGACATTGATGGTATCCGTTATAGCTGGGATGGGCAGGGAACCATTACCTGCGCAGGCCAGTTTGGTTATCAGGCATCGATCGCGGGGGATCAGCTGGATGGCGTGGAGATCGAGAACGACGCCGGTGATGTGGCTGGCTCGCTCAGTGTCGATTTTGCCGCAGCATCGATCACCTATACCCCGGCAATGGATGCTGAAGAGTCTCATGGCGTCATCCTCGTAGGGCATGATCTGGGTCAGCAGGAGTACTCGCTGGCCAGTCTCTACTCCCCGCAGCTGCAGGATCTGCTGGGGCACTCCGAGACTATTCCCTGGTCTGTGGCAATGGAGGAGAGTGTACCGACAGAGGTTCACTCCCAGCCACAAGGACATATTCTGTCGTGGGATTCGTTTCACTTTGATGACGAGGTGCTGGTCGCGCAGGTCAGCAACACAGCAGCATCTGCAGGGGGAGAGCAGGAGTCCGCCCCGGTTGTCACCATCAGCCTTGATCTGACCAATCAGGTGCTGGATCAGATCCCGCCACTGCACGATATATGAATCTCACTTTGCTGCGGGCATAATGGCCTCAATCTTGTTGATTGAGGCTTTTTTCTATGTGGCGTCCCCTTCTTACCCTGTCGGCTCTGGTTGTCAGTGCCCCCCTGTTTGCCCTTGAAGTGCCGCAAGCGCCCCATCTGGTGGTGAGTGGTTACGCTGAGCAGAAGGTGGAGCCGGATATGCTGACGCTCAATGTGTCGGTTACCGCGCTGGAAAAGCAGGGGCTCAAGGCCAAGCAGCTGGTCGATACCAAGGTTGCCGCGTTTTTTGGTCAGCTTGAAGGGCTGGGCATCAAGCGCTCCGATGTGGAGGCCGGTAATCTGGTGGTCTCTCCCGAGTATCAATATGCCGAGAACAAGAAACCCGAGCTGCTCGGGTACCGTGCCCAGCGTCAGCTGGCGGTCAAGCTTTACCAGCTCGACAAGCTGAGCCAGCTGATGGATACCGCACTCAAAGCCGGGCTCGAGTCAGTATCGCAAATCGAATATGGCCTGAAATCGCCGCAAACCGTCAAGGAGCAGGCGAGACTGGGAGCGGTGGAAGATGCCAAGAGCAAGGCCGAGTCGCTGGCCAAGGCGTTTGGCATGAAGCTGGGCAAGGTGTATAGCGTGGAGTATCGCAACGCATCTCCGATACCGGTCTATAGCCAAAACCTCAGGGTAAAGACGATGATGGCCGCGCCTGCAGCGGATATGGCTGCCAACAGCTATCAACAGCAGCAGATCACGGTTACTGACAATATCGACGCCGTTTTCCTGCTCGAATGATGCTGATGGCGTGATTGATGAAAACCCGCACCTGTTGCGGGTTTTTTTATGAGGCAACAGATGCAAAAAAGCCGACACGCAGGGTGTCGGCTTGTGCATTTGGCGGGGCTATCAGGCGGTGACTGCGTCAGCCTTGCTCGCCTGCGGGGCCGGATTGCGAATGAGGTAATCAAACGCTCCCAGCGCGGCGGTCGCTCCGGCGCCCATGGAGATGATGATCTGCTTGAACGGCACCGTGGTGGCGTCCCCTGCGGCGTAGACGCCGGGCAGGGAGGTAGCGCCCCTGGTGTCGATCTCGATCTCGCCAAAGCGGGTCAGGGCCACGTCGCTCCCCTTGAGGAACTCGGTGTTCGGCACCAGACCAATCTGGACGAAGATGCCGGCCACCGCCAGATGCTTGATCTCGCCGGTGGTGCGATCTTCGTAATCCATGCCCACCACCTTGCTGCCATCACCGATCACTTCGGTGGTGCGGGCGCTCATGATGATGTCGATGTTGGCCATGGAGCGGGCCTTCTTCTGCAATACCTCGTCGGCACGCAGAGTATCGGCGAACTCCACCACGGTGACGTGATCGACGATGCCAGCCAGATCGATGGCCGCCTCGATACCGGAGTTACCGCCCCCGATCACCGCAACCCGCTTGCCCTTGAAGAAGGGGCCGTCACAGTGCGGGCAGTAGGCCACGCCCTTGGTGCGGTACTCCAGCTCGCCCGGCACGTTCAGGTCGCGCCAGCGCGCGCCGGTGGCGAGAATGACCGAGCGGCTTTTCAAGGTGGCGCCAGAGGCGAGATCCACATTGACGTAGCCATCACGGCTGATGGCGGCAGCGCGCTGCTCGGTGATCACTTCCACGCCGTACTGCTTGACGTGCTGCTCCAGGCTGGCGGCCAGCTTGGGGCCTTCGGTGTAGGGCACGGATATGAAGTTCTCGATGCCGACAGTGTCCATCACCTGGCCACCGAAACGCTCGGCGACGATGGCGGTGCTAATGCCCTTGCGAGCGGCATAGATGGCGGCGGCGGCGCCAGCCGGGCCACCACCGACGACCAGCACGTCGTAAGGTGCTTTTTCGCTCAGCTCCTCAGCTTTGCGCTCGGCGGCGCCGGTGTCGAGCTTGGCGACGATCTCTTCCAGCGAAATGCGGCCCTGGCTGAACGGCTGACCGTTCAGGTAGACGTTCGGTACCGCCATGATCTGACGCTCGTTGACCTCATCCTGGAACAGGGCTCCATCGATCATGGTGTGGGTGATGCCAGGGTTGAGGGTCGCCATCAGGTTCAGCGCCTGCACCACGTCCGGGCAGTTGTGGCAGGAGAGCGAAATATAGGTCTCGAAGTGGAACTCACCCTTGAGATTGCGGATCTGCTCCTGCACGGCCGCATCGGCCTTGGAGGGGTGACCGCCGCTTTGCAGCAGGGCGAGTACCAGCGAGGTAAATTCATGACCCATGGGGATGCCGGCAAAATGAACGCGCGGGGCCTGGCCCTGCGGCGCGACGCTCATGGAAGGCTTGCGGGCATTGGTGCCATCGGTCAGAGAAATCTTGGGGGACATCCCGGCGATCTCGCTGGCCAGTGCCAGCAGTTCGGCGGATTTGTCGCTGTCATTGCCGGACACGCTGATCTCGATGGGATTGACGATGTACTGCAAGTAACCGTTGAGTTGCTGTTTGAGGTTGGTATCTAACATGGTCGAATTCCTTCTTGTGATTGCGGGTCGGCGTTTTGTCAGGCCAGAAAGCAGACCGGCGCCTTTTCTGAGGGCCGTAAACAAGACCGGCCCTTGAACGGGCCGGTCTTCAGAGCGGGGAGGCTTAGATTTTGCCTACCAGATCTAGGGACGGGGCCAGGGTGGCGTCGCCTTCTTTCCACTTGGCCGGGCATACTTCACCCGGGTGAGCGGCAACGTACTGGGCAGCCTTGACCTTGCGCAGCAGCTCCAGTGCGTCACGGCCGATGCCGCCAGCGTTGATCTCGACGATCTGGATGATGCCCTGCGGGTCGATGACGAAGGTACCGCGGTCAGCCAGACCGGCTTCTTCGATCATCACGCCGAAGTTGCGGGTGATGGTGCCGGTGGGGTCGCCAATCATCGGGTACTGGATCTTCTGGATGGTGTCAGAAGTGTCGTGCCAGGCCTTGTGGGTGAAGTGGGTGTCGGTAGAGACAGCGTAGATCTCGACGCCCAGCTTCTGGAATTCGGCGTAGTTGTCAGCCAGGTCGCCCAGCTCGGTCGGGCAGACGAAGGTGAAGTCAGCCGGGTAGAAGAACACCACGGACCACTTGCCTTTCAGGTCAGCGTCAGACACCTGAACGAATTTGCCATTGTGGTAGGCGGTAGCGTTGAACGGCTTGATTTCAGTGTTGATGTAAGTAGACATGGATTTGCTCCTTGGTGATATACATGTGCCTGTCCGGGTTTGCAGAGTCGTGCCGGACGAGGCGTTTAACTTTCGATGGAGTCATCATAGGAGGATGTTCTAATCGATTAAAGTCACAAAATTGAATTGCTTTAATCGGTATATTGGATTTATACGCGGTGGCCTATCGTCGGTGCCGCTGGTAGCAACAGTCGGGCATCCCCCTCGCAAGGCCGCTTGCTGCCGTCAAAGAGGGGGTTGCAGACCAAATCGGTCGCTATAAATCAAATTTATGGGTTTGGTGAGAATGACCCGATTTTAATTTATACCTCCCCGATGCCCGGCAAAAAGAGGTAGTGAGGGTTTGCCGAAAGTACATGAGGATATCGCCCGATCTGGGGTATCGCGCTGTCAGCTGTATCAGGAGCAAAGGAGAGCGGCACAAGCAGCAAGAGGGAAGGCGGGGGGAGAAAGCAGAAGCCGACCCGAACTGGCGCAAGCGGGCTGCGCGTTTTGCGCAGATAAAAAAATCCCGGCGCTATCGCAACGATAAAGCCGGGTCATCAAACAAGGAATGGCTATATAAACAAATGCTTTACAGCAAAGACTAACTACGGGGTGTGCAAACTTGCAGACATATGAGAGGAAGAGGATGGGTGCACACTCCTTCATCTCCCCCTCGGCAACTATTGCATGAGGGGGATAATAGTGTGATGGAGATCACATGGCAAGCAATTGGTGTAATTTTTCAGTCAAAATGAAACACTTTCACCTTTATTGCTCTTTTTTACTGCTGAAAACGCTTTTTCTGTAATTTAATTACAGTTTGTTGTGTCAAAAATCGGTGGGTGGCTCCTGCTCTTCCATCAATTCCAGCAGGTTGATGGCCACCGAGATGAAGTCCGACTCGGTGACGATGCCGATGAGCTTGCGTCCCTTGAGTACCGGCAGACAGCCATACCGGTGGCGCTGCAGATAGAGCGCTGCCTCCTTGATGCCGGCATGGGGATCCACGCTCGCAACCTGGCGGGTCATGATCTCGTCAAGGTGGACGCTGTCGGTAAACTCCGCCTCCCGCTCCGGGCTTATCAGCAGCAGCTTGGATTCGCGGGTGGCCAGGATGTCGGTGAGGGTGACCAGCCCCTGCAGATGGTGGTGTTCGTCAACGATGGGAATGTGGCGGATCCGCTCCTGCTGCATCAGATCCATCGCCTGTTTGACGCTGTTCTCCGGCCCCAGGGTAAAGGGATGTTCCGTCATGATTTCGGATATGGTCATCATGGTAGGCCTCCTGATTGCATTGGTTTTTCTTCTCCGCCTGTCTCCACCCTAGCCCAGCCATGGGTGGCAAAACATGATCAGGGTCAATACAAAACATTAAAGAGTCATTAACCGGTTGGTGGTCACAAAATTGCCCGCTACCCCTTGTCTCTCTTGGGTTTTTGGTCTTTTGGGTTGCCTTGGAAGATGGGGATAACTAGACTAGCCGCCGATTCCCCCCGAGGTGAAAGATGCAAGTATCCGATTTTCATTTTGATCTGCCAGACGAGCTGATTGCCCGCTATCCGATGGCGGAGCGTACCGCCAGCCGTTTGTTGCAGCTCGACGGTCAAACCGGCGCCCTGCGCCACGGTCAATTTGTCGATGTGCTGGACCAGCTCAACCCGGGCGACCTGCTGGTATTCAACAACACCCGCGTCATTCCGGCCCGCATGTTTGGCCAGAAGGCCAGCGGCGGCAAGCTGGAGGTGCTGGTCGAGCGCATTCTGGACGAGCACAGCGTGCTGGCTCATGTGCGGGCCTCCAAGGCGCCCAAGCCGGGCACCCGGATGATCATGGATGGTGGTGTGGAAGCCGAGATGCGCGCCCGCCACGATGCCCTGTTCGAGATCCATTTCCTCGACGCCCGTCCGGTGCTGGAGATCCTGGAGGCCATCGGCCACATGCCGCTGCCCCCCTATATCGACCGTCCCGACGAGGATGCCGACAAGGAGCGCTACCAGACGGTCTACAACCAGAAGCCGGGCGCCGTCGCTGCGCCGACCGCCGGTCTGCACTTTGACGAGCCGCTGCTTGAGAAAATTCGGGCCAAGGGGGTTGAAACTGCCTTTGTCACCCTGCATGTAGGGGCGGGGACTTTCCAGCCGGTGCGGGTGGAGAAGATTGAAGATCACCATATGCACTCCGAGTATGCCGAAGTGCCGCAAGAGGTGGTCGATGCCATTGCCGCTACCCGTGCGCGCGGCGGTCGGGTGATTGCCGTTGGCACCACCTCGGTCCGTTCGCTGGAGAGCGCCGCCAAAGTGACTCTGGCGCAGGGCAAGCCGCTGGCGCCCTTTTTTGGCGACACCGACATATTCATCTTCCCGGGCTACCAGTTCCAGATTGTCGATGCCATGGTGACCAACTTCCACCTGCCGGAGTCGACCCTGATCATGCTGGTCAGCGCCTTCGCCGGGTATGATAACGTGATGACCGCCTACCAGGCCGCCGTGGCCGGGCAGTACCGTTTCTTCAGCTACGGGGACGCCATGTTCGTCACCCGTCGCCGGGGCGAGGCATAAGCTTCGCCTTTTATAGCGGGCCGAATGGCCTTTAATTGTCAGACTGTTTCTCTGACTGAATCGAGGTAGCAATGAAATTTGAACTGAAAACCACCGACGGCCGTGCCCGTCGCGGTCAGCTGGTATTCGAGCGTGGCACCGTGCAGACTCCGGCCTTTATGCCGGTCGGTACCTACGGCACCGTCAAGGGGATGACCCCGGAAGAGGTGCGTGAGACCGGTGCCCAGATCCTGCTTGGCAACACCTTCCACCTCTGGCTGCGTCCGGGTCAGGAAGTGATGCGTGCCCATGGTGATCTGCATGACTTCATGAATTGGCAGGGCCCGATCCTGACCGACTCCGGTGGTTTCCAGGTATTCAGCCTGGGCGACATCCGCAAGATCACCGAGGCGGGCGTCCACTTCCGCCACCCCATCAATGGCGAGAAGATTTTCCTCGACCCCGAGAAGTCCATGGAGATCCAGTACGATCTGGGCTCCGACATCGTGATGATCTTCGACGAGTGCACCCCGTATCCGGCCACTTACGAAGAAGCGCGCAAGTCGATGGAGATGTCCCTGCGCTGGGCCAAGCGCTCCCGCGACAAGTTCGACGCTCTTGGCAACAAGAATGCCCTGTTCGGCATCATCCAGGGCTCCGTCTACGAGCCGCTGCGCGACGTATCGCTGGAAGGTCTGCTGGAGATCGGCTTTGACGGTTACGCGGTCGGTGGTCTGGCGGTGGGTGAGCCCAAAGAGGACATGCACCGCATCCTTGAGCACGTCTGCCCGAAAATCCCGGCCGACAAGCCGCGCTACCTGATGGGGGTGGGCAAGCCGGAAGATCTGGTGGAAGGGGTTCGCCGCGGTATCGACATGTTCGACTGCGTGATGCCGACCCGCAACGCCCGCAACGGTCATCTCTTTACCACCGATGGCGTGGTCAAGATCCGCAATGCGAAGTATCGCAACGACACCAGTACCCTGGATGCTGACTGCGATTGCTACACCTGCAAGAACTACACCCGCAGCTATTTGCACCATCTGGACAAGTGCAACGAGATCCTCGGTGCCCGTCTGAATACTATCCATAACCTGCGTTACTACCAGCGTGTTATGCAGGGTTTGCGGGACGCGATCGAGCAGGGTAAATTAGACGACTTTGTAACAGAGTTTTACCGTCGGCAAGGGAAGCCCGTGCCTCCGTTAGCTGTAAATGACGTTAAATAACAATAATTTATAATCTGGTTTTCAAATCTACATCAATAAGAGGTTGTTAAATGAGCATTATCTCCAAGGCGTATGCAGAAGGCGCAGCTCCGGCGGCACAGGGTGGTGGCATGGAAATGATCATCATGCTGGCCGTATTCGGTCTCATCTTCTATTTCATGATCTACCGTCCCCAGGCCAAGCGCGCCAAAGATCATCGCAATCTGATGACCTCTCTCTCCAAGGGTGACGAAGTGCTCACCTCCGGTGGTCTGGTTGGCAAGATTGCCAAAGTGGCTGCCGACAGCGATTACCTGGTGATCGCCCTGAACGACCAGACTCAAGTCACCATCAAAAAGGACTTCGTTTCTGCCGTTCTGCCCAAGGGTTCTATCCAGTCCCTTTAATCTCCCAAGGAGCACAGCGTGTTGAATCGCTATCCGCTGTGGAAATACCTGATGGTGATCGTGGTGATCGCCATCGGTTTTCTATATGCAGCCCCCAATCTTTACGGCGAAGACCCGGCCTTGCAGGTTTCTGCCAGCCGTGGTGCCGAAGTCAAGCTAGATACCCTTGACCTGGTGAAAGAGAGTCTCGATGAGGCCAAGATCCCGGTCAAACATGCTGCGTTCGAGCACGGTCTGATCCTGATCCGTTTCAAGAACACCGAAGATCAGCTCAAGGCGCGCGATATCGTCGCCAACAAGCTGGGTGACAACTTCATTACCGCTCTCAACCTTGCCCCCTCTACTCCTGCCTGGCTCGAAGCCATTGGTGCCAACCCGCTCAAGCTGGGTCTGGACCTGCGCGGTGGTGTGCACTTCCTGATGGAAGTGGACATGGCCGAGGCGCTGACCAAGCAGCAAGAGCAGATGGTGCAGGATTTCCGCTCCGAGCTGCGTACCCAGAAGATCCGTTACTCCGGCGTGCGCCGGGTCGGTGACAAGGTACAGGTGGTATTTCGTGACGAAGCGGATCAAGAGCGTGCTGTCACCCATCTGCGCCGCCAGAACCCTGATTTGACCTTCACCACCGAGCAGAAAGGGGATGAATTCATCCTGATGGCCGGTCTGAGCGAAGCGAAGATCAAGGAAGTGAAGAAGTACGCCCTCGAGCAGAACATCACCATCATCCGTAACCGGGTCAACGAGCTGGGTGTCGCTGAGCCGCTGGTACAACAGCAAGGCGCCGAGCGCATTGTGGTTGAGCTGCCCGGTATCCAGGATACCGCCCGTGCCAAGGAGATCCTCGGCGCGACCGCGACCCTGGAGTTCCACATGGTTGACGAGACTGCCGACATTCAGGCTGCGGCCGACGGTCGTGTACCGCCGAGCTCCAAGGTCTACAACGATCGCAATGGTCGTCCTGTCGTGCTGCAAAAGCGGGTGATCCTGACCGGTGACCACATCGTGGGTGCCCAGTCCGGTTTCGACGAGTACAGCCGTCCCCAGGTCAACATCAAGCTTGATGGCCAGGGTGGCAACAAGATGGCCAACTTTACCAAGGACAACGTTGGTAAAGGGATGGCGACCGTCTTTATCGAGTACAAGCCGGTCGGTCAGCCGGGTCCGGATGGCAAGCGCAAGTTCCGCAAGCAGGAGGAGGTGATCAACGTCGCCACCATCCAGTCTCGCCTTGGCAGCCAGTTCCGCATCACAGGTATCGACAACGCCAACGAAGCCCACAACCTAGCGCTGCTGCTGCGTGCCGGTGCCCTGATCGCCCCGATCCAGATCGTGGAAGAGCGCACCATTGGCCCGAGCCTGGGTCAGCAGAACATCGACAGCGGTATGCAAGCCATCGGCTGGGCCATGCTGGTGATCGTGCTGTTCATGGGGATCTACTACCGTGCGTTCGGCTGGGTTGCCAACCTGGCGCTCTGTATGAACCTGGTGCTGATCGTCGGTATCATGTCGATGATCCCGGGGGCAACCATGACCCTGCCAGGCATCGCCGGTATCGTGCTGACGCTCGGTATGGCGGTGGATGCCAACGTGCTGATCTACGAGCGTATTCGTGAAGAGATCCGCAACGGCCGCGGGGTTCAGCAAGCCATCCATCTGGGCTTTGATCGGGCATTCTCGACCATCGCCGACTCCAACGTCACCTCGCTCATCACCTGTGTGATCCTGTTCGGTATCGGTACTGGCGCCATCAAGGGCTTTGCCCTGACGCTGGGCATTGGTCTGACCGCCTCCATGTTTACTGCCATCACGGTCTCCCGCGCCATTATCAACCTGGCTTGGGGTGGACGGCGCATCGACAAGTTGCCCATCTGAGGATAGAGAGATGTTTCAGATTCTACATTTTGAAAAACCGATCCCGTTTATGCGCTATGCCAAAACGGGTGTGGTCTTCTCTTCCGTGCTGATGGTGATCGCCCTCTTCTTTCTGTTTGATCGGGGCCTGAACTGGGGTCTGGACTTCACCGGTGGTACCACCATCGAAGTGGGGTTCCAGCAGTCGGTGAGCCTGGACAAGATGCACCAGGTACTGGAAGAGCAGAAGATTGAAGGGGCGAGCCTGCAACACTTCGGCTCCAGCCGTGATGTGCTGTTCCGCCTGACCCCGAAAGAGGGTGTCAAGGTAGAGGAGCAGGGTAACGAGGTGCTGGCTGCTGCCAAGCTGCTTGATCCCGGTGCCGTGCTCAAGCGCGTCGAGTTCGTCGGTCCCTCCGTGGGTGACGAGCTGGCGACCGATGGTGCACTGGCCATGCTGGCTTCCATCATCTGTATCCTGATCTACGTGGCGGTGCGCTTTGAATGGCGTCTGGCCATGGGCGGCATCCTCTCGCTGGTGCACGACGTGGTGATCACCCTGGGCGTCTTTGCCTACTTCCAGTACGAGTTCGACCTGACCGTACTGGCGGCATTGATGACCCTGGTGGGTTACTCCCTGAACGATACCATCGTGGTGTTCGACCGCTTGCGGGAGAACTTCCGCAAGGTACGCAAAGGGGATACCGACTACATCCTGGATCTCTCCATGACCGAGACCCTGAGTCGTACCATCATCACCTCCGGCCTCACCTTCGTGGTGGTGCTGGCGCTGCTGCTCAAGGGCGGCGCGCTGATCCACGGTTTTGCCGTGGCTATGGTGATCGGTGTGGCCTTCGGTACCTACTCCTCCATCTATGTGGCGAGTGCGTTTGCCATGTTCCTCGGCGTCAAGCGCGAGCACATGCTGCCAACCCAGGTAGAGAAAGAGGGTGCGGATCAACAGGAAATCCTGCCGTAAACCACGAAAGAGCGCCACAAGGCGCTCTTTTCTTTTTCGCTGTTGTCGTATGCTGACGCAGATGATTTCAACAAAAGGAGCTTGCCATGCAACATAATCCCCGTTTTCTGGCGCTGGTAGAAGGGATCCGCTCCCGCGTAGCCGAGACCGATGTTCACCAGATCAAGCGCTGGCAGGATGAGGGGCGCGCTTTTCATCTGATCGATGTGCGGGAAGAGAGCGAGTGGGCCAAAGGTCATCTGCCCGGCGCCCTCTATTTGGGCCGTGGCGTGATTGAGCGCGATATCGAGACCCGTTTTCCCGATGTCGATACCGAGCTTTACCTCTACTGTGGCGGCGGTTTTCGCTCCATTCTGGCGGCGGACAATCTGCAACAGATGGGTTATCGCAAGGTGATCAGCGTCGACGGTGGTTTTCGCGGCTGGCTGGAGGCCGGATACCCTGTCGAATCCTGATTTATTTGAGAGAGATAGGCTGAGCTACATGACAAAGCGACGGTTGACCTTTACCATATGCGGGGTCAAGCGTAAGCGTCGGAGTGTTCATTGAACGTCAGGAAAGGGATTGGATACCTCCTCGGTATCCTGTTGCTGCTCCCTATGTGGGGTTGCAGCAGTAGCAGTCAGGTTAATGCCCCTCAGGTTCCCAAGCCGCAGCCTGCATCTCTGGTGTTGGCGACCCCTTTGCAGGTCTCCTACCAGAGCGAGCTGGCGCTAGCTCGACTCGGGCAGATGCTCAGCGAGATGGAGTTGACCACGGAGCAGCGTGCCGAGCTGTTCTATGAGCGTGCAGTGGTCTTTGATCGCGTTGGTTTGCGCTCCCTTGCGCGGCTCGATTTCAACCGTGCCTTGCGGGAGAAGCCCGATTTCGCCGAAGCCTACAACTTCATCGGCGTCTATCTGGTGCAACAGCAGAATTATGACGAAGCCTACGAGGCATTCGATTCGGCGCTCGAACTGGCGCCCGATTACGACTATGCCTACCTGAACCGTGGCATTGCGCTCTACTACGGCAATCGCCCGGAGCTGGCAGCCGCCGATATGAAGCGCTTCTACGAGGCGCAGCCGGAAGACCCTTATCGGGTGATCTGGCTCTATCTGGCCGAGCAGAAACTCGATCCCGCAGCGGCCATGAGCCGGATGCGTGAGCGTCTCAACAAGTACGATGACGATGCCTGGAACTGGGATCTGGTTCGTCTCTACACCGGCGAGATGAATGCCACCGAGTTGATGGGCAATGTGGTCAAAGGGGTGAAGGATAACCGGGAGCTCGCCGAGCGCCTGTGCGAAACCTACTTCTATCTGGGCAAGTACGAGCTGGGTCGGGGCAACCGCAAGGAGGCGATCAGCTACTTCAAACTGGCGCTTTCCAACAACGTCTACGACTTCATCGAGCATCGCTATGCCTTGCTGGAGCTGGAGCTGATGGCACGCAAGCCGCTGCCTCCCGGCGCCCAGAGTGGCCAGAGCAAGAGCGACCGCCCCTCCTGAGGGAGCGTGAAAGTGTAAAAAAGGCCTCATTGCGAGGCCTTTTTGTTTTTGCGTGGTTTGCGTTTATTCCACCAGGCTCATGCCGGGGATCTGGCGCCAGTAGCCGTTGCACTCGCTCCCCTTGTGCAGGGGGAGGGGCGCGTCACCTTGCTGGTTGGCCTTGAAGCGAGCCAGCATCTCCAGCGTCTCCATTCCTTGTGGGGAGAGACGTACCACATCCACCAGACCTGCCATCCCGGCCAGATCATTGCCCAGGTTATAGCAGTAACCGGACTGGGTCTGGATACCGTTGAGGTTGAAGACGCGCTGCCCCTCGCGGCTGTTGGCCAGCCGTCCGGTGGGGTAGTTGATGCAGGCGAGTTCGCAGTTGTCTTTCGGCTTGTCGAGAGAGCGGGCGGTGAAGCAGCGTGCCGAGTAGGCGAGCGGCAGGTGGCCGTAGGCGAACACCTCTACTTCGAACTGCTGGCGCGTCGCCCCCAGATCCTGCTCAAGCTGTACCAGCCAGTCCCGTGAAAGCTCCACCGGCATGACCCAGCGCTTCATCCCCTGTTTGAGCAGCATGCGCAACACATCGGCATTGTAGGCGTTGATGGCCGGGCCACAGACAAATGGAAGGTTCGCTTCATGGGCAAGCTGGACTGTGCCCAGATCGTTGGCTTCGACCATCAGATCGCCATTGTCGACCAGCCGTTTCACCTCTTTCAGCTCGGAGGGGGCAGAGATGAGCGCCAGTGTCGATAGCACCACCTGCTTGCCGGAGCTCGCCACTTCGCGGGCGAGGGAGATCCAGTCATCGACTTTCAGTTCGCGTCGCTTGCTGCAGACAGTTTCCCCGAGATAGACGATATCTGCTTCGCTTTGGGCTGCGGCGCGGTAAAAGGCTTCGGTATCAGCTTTGGGCCAGTAGAAGAGCAGGGGCCCGAGAGAGAAGTTCATGGATAGGGGCTCCTTATTGCCACTGACGATGATAGGCGCCAAGGGTAGTCTGGCTACCTTCGGAAACACGGGCGAGCTGGGCATCCCATTCGGCTTTGACCTGATAGGCCTCGGGATTGGCCTGATAGGCGTCGATGGCGGCGCGCCAGACCCGGGTTACTTGCTCCACGTAGGCAGGGCTGCGCTGACGACCCTCAATCTTGACCGACTGGATACCGGTCTGGAACAGCTCGGGCAAGAGGCCCAGGGTATTGAGACTGGTGGGCTCCTCCAGCGCGTGGTAGGTCTGGCCATCCACTTCGAAACGCCCCTTGCACAGGGTCGGGTAGCCGGCATTTTCGCCCGGGCCGTAGCGGTCGATCAGCACCTCGTTGAGCCGTGATTCGAGGCCGTTCGGGGTCTCTTCCCAGCGCACGAATTTGGCCGGCGAGCAGGCGCCGACGGTATTGGGGCTTTCGCCGGTCATGTAGGAGGAGAGGTAGCAGCGTCCCTCGGCCATGATGCAGAGACTGCCAAAGGCAAAGACTTCAAGGCCGACATCGGTCTCGCGGGCCAGCTGTTTCACCTGATGCATGGAGAGCACCCGTGGCAGCACCACCCGTTTGACATTGAACTGCTGCTGATAGAAGCGGATTGCGGCAGCATTGGTGGCGCTGGCCTGCACCGAGACATGCAGCTCCATGTCGGGATAACGGCGGCTGGCATAATCGAGCACGGCAAGATCGGCGATGATGAGAGCATCGGCACCGAGAGCTACCCCGCGGTCGACCGCCTGCTTCCAGCGAGCATCGGCACCAGGATGGGCGAAGGTATTGATGGCGATATGAAGTTTGCGATCATGCTGATGCACATAATCTACCGCCTTCTCCAGCTTGCTGTCGGTAAAGTTGAGACCGGCAAAGTGGCGGGCATTGGTGTCATCCTTGAAACCGATATAAACGGCATCGGCCCCGTTATCCACGGCGGTTTTCAGTGCCGGCAAACTGCCTGCCGGACAGAGTAATTCCATTGGTACGCTCCGAGAGTGCATATGAAGGGCAAACGAGCCCTGATTGTATGCACCGCCGCCCCTTGGCTTTTTGACCTGAGGCAGCTTTGTGTGGCTTTCCCTTATCAACCCAACTCTGCACAAGTTTGATTTCCAACAGGATCTTGCCGGCATCACTGTGCTTGAATGCGCAAAACAAAGGAGTCCATCGTGTTTCAACAACTGCAACGTCGCCTGGTCGAGCAGGCGCCCCGTCTCTTGCGTCATCCGCTCAAGCTGGTTCCCTTCAATCTGCAAAAGCAGCTGATGGAGAGCTTGCTGGCACGGGTATTCAAGGAAGCCATCGCGGACGGCGATTTCGAGTTCCTGGCAGACAAGTGGCTGAAAGTAGAGGTCACCGACCTGGGGCTCTGCTGGTATATCAGCGAGCAGAGCGGTCAACTGGTCGTGGCAAAAAGCTGCGAGCAGGCCGATGTCTGTTTTAGCGGCACTGCCAATGATCTGATCCTGATTGCTGGCCGCAAGGAGGATCCTGACGCGCTCTTCTTCCAGCGCAAGCTGAAGATTGAAGGGGATACCGAGTTGGGACTGGAAGTGAAAAACCTGATGGACAGCCTGGACATCGATGGGCTGCCGGTGCTGATGAAGTACCCCCTGATGGATCTGGCCACCTTTATCGAGCAGGCTCGCACTGAATCAGCGCAGACTCCGGTTCAGACGGCGGCGGGCGGGATCCCGTCGTAAGTGAATCGTCACGCCGTGGGCATGGCGGCGGTAACGGTGCCGTGCCCAAAGGCAGTGACAAGCCCATAGGCAAGGCACCAGCGCCAGCAGGACTTGTGGCGTCGGCAGCTGCGCCATGGCCAGTCCCAGCGCGAGCCAGACAAAGGGTTGGGCTTCATAAAGCCATTCCGGTTGTAACCAGCGTTTGGTGGGAAAGATGATGAGGTCGGTGCGCCGATAACTGGAGCGCATCATCCAGGTGACTGCGCCAGCGATATATAAGAGTGCACCCGCAAACCAGAGCAGGGGCTGGTTACCGAGGGTGATAATGGCAGTGGCCGCCAGCAGATAGAGGCTGGGCAATTTCTCGTAGATAAACGGAGGCAGCATAGCCGGATCTCTCCCGTGAACAATTCTACGTATCCATTAAGTCTAGTTTTTCCTCCTCCTTGCCTCATGCCGGTTTGTTATACCAACGCCCGCTTTTGTTCTGAAATGGGATGCCTTTAACGGTGCCAAAATAGCGCTCTCTTATGTTATAATTGCGCGCCATTTTTGACTGAAGATTGATTGGGCATGTTGGATCATATTCGTATCGTTTTGGTAAATACCTCTCATACCGGCAACATGGGTTCTGCGGCGCGCGCCATGAAGACCATGGGGCTCACCCAAATGGTACTGGTTGATCCGCAAGCTTTACCTGATGGCAACGCCAACGCCCTTGCAGCAGGTGCCAGCGATATTCTGGCCAATGCCCGTATCGTCCCGACCCTCGATGAAGCCATCGCTGACTGTGGTCTGGTGATTGGCACCAGTGCACGCTCCCGCACTCTGAGCTGGCCTATGCTCGATCCCCGCGAAGCGGGCAAGATGGCGGTAGCCGAAGGGATGAAGCATCCTGTTGCGCTGGTTTTTGGTCGCGAGCGGACTGGCCTGACCAACGATGAACTGCAGAAGTGCCACTACCACGTGGCCATTCCGGCCAATCCCGAATACAGCTCCCTCAACCTGGCCATGGCGGTACAGACCCTCTGTTACGAAGTGCGGATGCACTGGTTGCAGGGGCAGGAAGATGTTGCTGAAGATATGGCTCAGGATTACCCCAGTGCCGAACAGCTGGAGGGGTTTTACCAGCATCTGGAGCAGACGCTGCTCAAGACCGGTTTCATCACCGATGATCATCCGGGGCAGGTGATGAACAAGCTGCGCCGCCTGTTCAACCGGGCTCGTCCGGAGTCGGTTGAGCTCAATATTCTGCGGGGCATTCTTACCTCGGTGCAAAAGACGAGACCGCAGGGCTAAACCTGACTGGATTACTCAACCATATACTTGACTGATTTGGTCGGGTATGTGACTATGTGCCCCATTAAATTGCTTCGCAAGACGGTAAGGCACATGAGACTGACTTCAAAAGGACGTTACGCTGTAACCGCCATGCTCGACGTGGCGCTGCATGCAGAGCAGGGGCCTGTTCCCCTCGCCGATATTTCCGAGCGCCAGGGCATCTCCTTGTCCTATCTCGAGCAGCTGTTTGCCCGCCTGCGCAAACATGGCCTGGTGAGCAGCGTGCGCGGTCCCGGTGGCGGTTATCGCCTCGGTTTGGCCCCTGACGAGATTTCGGTCGGCCAGGTTATCACCGCGGTTGACGAGTCGGTAGATGCCACCAAGTGCCTCGGCAAAGGGGGTTGTCATGGTGGTACCCAGTGCCTGACTCACTCCCTGTGGCGTGATCTGAGCGAGCGGATCTCCAGCTTCCTCGGCGAGATCACACTGGCCGAGCTGGTTCGCCAGGCCGATGTACGCCGGATTGCCGGCAAGCAAGATGAACAGATGAAAAGTGTGTTGTCCCTGATTGAACGGGCAGAACACGGCGATGTGAGCTTGAAAGTCCAACTATAAACGTGCTTTCCACAGCGGGATTCTGTATGACCCGAACTGTGACGGAGAAAAACATGAAACTGCCTATTTACCTTGATTATTCGGCAACCTGTCCGGTGGACCCGCGTGTCGCAGAAAAAATGATGCAGTGTCTCACCATGGATGGCCTGTTTGGCAATCCGGCTTCCCGTTCTCACCGTTTCGGCTGGCAGGCCGAAGAGGCGGTAGATCTGGCCCGTAATCAAGTGGCAGAGCTTATTGGTGCTGACCCGCGCGAGATCGTCTTCACCTCCGGTGCAACCGAGTCTGACAACCTGGCAATCAAGGGTGTTGCCCACTTTTATGCCAGCAAAGGCAAGCACATCATCACCTCCAAGACCGAACACAAAGCGGTGCTCGACACCTGCCGTCAGCTGGAGCGTGAAGGCTTCGAGGTGACCTATCTCGAGCCGATGCCCAACGGCCTCTTTACCCTCGAGATGATCGAGAACGCCATGCGTGACGACACCATTCTGGTCAGCATGATGCACGTGAACAACGAGATCGGCGTGATCCAGGACATCAAAGGGCTGGGCGAGCTGTGCCGCTCCCGCAAGATCCTGCTGCACGTCGATGCTGCCCAGAGCGTGGGCAAGGTCGAGATCGACGTTGAAGCGATGAAGATTGATCTGCTCTCTCTCTCAGCCCACAAAATCTACGGTCCGAAAGGGATTGGTGCGCTCTACGTTCGCCGCAAGCCGCGCGTACGTATCGAAGCCCAGATGCATGGCGGCGGTCACGAGCGCGGCATGCGTTCCGGCACCCTGCCGACTCACCAGATCGTTGGTATGGGTGAAGCCTTCCGTATCGCCAAGGAAGAGATGGCAAGCGAGCACGAGCGCGTGATGACCCTGCGTCAGCGTCTGTGGGATGGCCTGAAAGATATCGAAGCCGTCTACCTCAACGGTGATCTGGAGCAGCGTGTTCCCGGCAACCTCAACGTCAGCTTCGCCTATGTGGAAGGGGAATCCCTCATCATGGCGCTGAAAGATTTGGCGGTCTCTTCCGGTTCTGCCTGTACCTCTGCCAGTCTGGAACCCTCCTACGTGCTGCGTGCGCTGGGTCTGAACGACGAGCTGGCTCACAGCTCCATCCGTTTCAGCATCGGTCGCTTCACCACCGAAGAAGAGATTGACTATGCGGTCAAGCTCATTCGTGACTCCATCGGTCGTCTGCGCGAGATGTCTCCGCTGTGGGAGATGTACAAGGATGGCGTTGATCTGAATACGGTCGAATGGGCTCATCACTGATCACTTCAGTGAGCAACAGAATTAGCAGGAGTTAGATATGGCTTACAGTGAAAAAGTAATCGACCACTACGAAAACCCGCGCAACGTCGGTGGTTTTGACAAGAATGACCCCAGCGTTGCAACCGGCATGGTGGGTGCACCTGCCTGTGGCGACGTGATGAAGCTGCAGCTGAAGATCAGCGAAGAGGGCATCATCGAAGATGCCAAGTTCAAGACCTATGGTTGCGGCTCTGCCATCGCCTCCAGCTCCTTGGTGACCGAATGGGTCAAGGGCAAGACGCTGGACGAAGCGGCCGGCATCAAGAACACCGACATCGCCGAAGAGCTGGCTCTGCCGCCGGTGAAGATCCACTGCTCCATTCTGGCCGAGGATGCCATCAAGGCCGCCATCGCCGATTACAAGCAGAAGAAAGGTCTCTAAGCGCCGGAGAGCAGTATGGCTATTACCATGACAGATGCCGCCGCGGCACGGGTTTCCTCTTTTCTGACCAACCGGGGCAAGGGCATTGGCCTGCGCCTCGGCGTCAAGACCACCGGCTGCTCGGGCCTTGCCTATGTGCTCGAGTTTGTCGATGAGCTGACCGGAGAAGATCAGGTATTCGAGCAGCAGGGCGTCAAGATTATTGTCGATGCCAAGAGCCTCATCCATCTGGATGGCACCGAGCTGGATTTCGTCAAAGAGGGGCTCAACGAGGGCTTCAAATTCAACAACCCCAACGCCAAAGGCGAGTGTGGTTGTGGCGAAAGCTTCAGTGTCTAAGAGGATTGCATGAACCATTTCGAGCTGTTTGGGCTGGTTGAAGGCTTCGAGCTCGACACCCGGCAGCTGGCCGATACCTACCGTCAGCTGCAGACCCAGTTTCATCCCGATCGTTTCGCCACTGCTCCCGAGCGGGAGCAGCTGGCAGCGGTACAGCGTGCCGCCCAGATCAACGACGCATTCACCACCCTCAAGGCGCCGCTGCGCCGTGCCGAATATCTGCTCTCTCTGCGTGGCACCGATATTCGTGGCGAACAGCAAACCCTGCAAGACACGGCTTTTCTGATGCAGCAGCTTGAATGGCGCGAGCGTCTGGCCGATCTGAAAGGTGACGCTAACCCTGAGCGCGCCATCAAGGATTTTCGCAGCGAGATCAGGCATGATCACCAGCTGTTGATGCAGCAGCTGACCGACTCGCTTGCCACTGGCAACGATCCTGTCGCCGCTGACTGCGTTCGCAAACTCAAGTTTGTCGACAAGCTCCTCGAAGAGCTGGAACGATTCGAAGACTCGCTCCTCGAGTCTTGATCCTTTAACGCTGGAAGTCTCATTACCCATGGCATTACTGCAAATCGCCGAACCCGGCCAGAGCGCTGTTCCCCATCAGCACAAGCGTGCCGTCGGCATCGATCTCGGTACCACCAATTCTCTCGTCGCTGCAGTACGCAGCGGTCAGGCCGCCACGCTCAGTGATGAACAGGGGCGCGACCTGCTCCCCTCTGTCGTTCACTATCAGGCGGATGCAATCCGGGTGGGCTTCGATGCCAAGCGTGAAGCGGCGCTCGACCCGCACAATACCATCGTCTCGGTCAAACGGATGATGGGCAAGGCGCTGGCCGATATCGATACCCGCCAGCAGCCTTACCAATTCGTGGCAGCCGACAACGGCATGCCGCAGTTGCAGACCCGTCAGGGGCTGGTCAACCCGGTCCAAGTCTCGGCCGAGATCCTCAAAAAATTGGCCGAGCGCGGCGCCCAGACCCTGGGTGGCGATCTCGATGGCGTGGTCATCACAGTGCCCGCCTATTTTGATGATGCCCAGCGTCAGGGCACCAAGGATGCGGCCCGTCTGGCCGGTCTGCACGTGCTGCGTCTGCTCAACGAGCCGACCGCCGCAGCCATCGCCTATGGCCTCGACTCCGGTCAGGAAGGGGTCATCGCTGTCTATGACCTGGGTGGCGGTACCTTCGATATCTCTATTTTGCGTCTGCACCGCGGTGTATTCGAAGTGATGGCGACCGGCGGTGATTCCGCCCTCGGTGGCGATGATTTCGATCATCTGCTGGCTGACTGGATTAAAGATCAAGCCGGTTTGACCGGCGAGCTGGATGCCCGTCTGCAGCGTGAGTTGCTGGATGTGGCTGCCGCCGTCAAACACGGTCTGACCGATGCCGACAGTGTTCCTTGCACCTTTGCCGGCTGGCAGGGCTCGGTGAGCCGCAGCCAGTTTGATGAGCTCATCGCGCCGCTGGTGAAACGCACTCTACTGGCTTGCCGCCGCGCCCTGCGCGATGCGGGTCTCGAGCAGGTGGAAGTGCTGGAGGTGGTGATGGTGGGCGGCTCCACCCGGGTGCCGCTGGTGCGCGAGATGGTGGGCGAGTTCTTTGGTCGCACGCCGCTCACCAGTATCGATCCCGACAAGGTGGTGGCCATCGGCGCTGCCGTTCAAGCCGATATTCTGGTGGGCAACAAACCAGATGCCGAGATGCTGCTGCTAGACGTCATCCCGCTCTCCCTGGGTCTTGAGACCATGGGTGGCCTCGCCGAGAAGGTGATCCCGCGCAATACCACCATACCGGTGGCCCGCGCCCAGGAGTTCACCACCTTCAAGGATGGTCAGACTGCGATGGCCATCCACGTGGTGCAGGGGGAGCGTGAGCTGGTGGCGGATTGCCGCTCCCTAGCCCGTTTTACCCTGACCGGTATTCCGCCGATGGCCGCCGGTGCCGCCCATATTCGCGTCACTTTCCAGGTGGATGCGGATGGTCTGCTCTCGGTCAGCGCCATGGAGAAATCCTCCGGCGTGCAGGCCGAGATCCAGGTCAAGCCCTCTTACGGGCTGGCAGAGGAGGATATCCTCAACATGCTGAGCGCCTCCATCGAGAATGCCCAGCAGGATATGGATGCCCGCATGCTGGCAGAGCAGCAGGTTGAAGCTGACCGTGTGGTCGAGAGCCTGAATGCCGCGCTGGCTGCCGATGGCGATGCACTGCTCAATGCGACAGAGCGCGCCGAAATCGACGGCGCCATCGCCCATCTGCTGGCCATGCGTCAGTCAGGGAGTACCAACCAAATCAAAGAAGCCATCGAGGCGGCGGATGCTGCCAGTGGCGAGTTTGCAGCCCGCCGGATGGATGCTTCCATTCGCAAGGTGCTGACCGGACAAAACGTCAACAAGGTGTAATATGCCAAAACTGATCATTCTTCCTCATCCCGTGCTCTGTCCGGATGGCGCTGCCCTCGAAGGGGAGAGCGGCGAGACCATTCTGGATGTGGCGCTGCGCAACGGCATCGAGATTGAGCATGCCTGCGAGAAGTCCTGTGCCTGCACCACCTGCCACTGTGTGGTGCGTGAAGGCTTTGACTCCCTCGAGCCGAGCGACGAGCTGGAAGACGACATGCTGGACAAGGCGTGGGGGCTGGAGCCGGAATCCCGCCTCAGCTGCCAGGCCAAACTGGCTGATGAGGATCTGGTGGTGGAGCTGCCCAAGTACACCCTGAACCTCGCCTCTGAACGCCATTAATTACACACAAGTGAATTGCACGTGCAGCATCCATCGGTGCTTCAGTGATATGGTGAAGGCCGTGACCCCTTTGGGGCACGGCCTTTTTTGTATTCGTTCTTACCTGTTTGCGCATTAAAACAGTGCCAGTAAAAAAGGAAGCAAGAGAAGATGGCTGACATGATGAAGGTAGGGTTGTCCACCCAGGCTGCGGCCGCTCACTGGGGCGAGGGTGCCCTGCTCAGTTTCAATGGCGATGAAGCCACTATTCACCTCGGCGCTCTCTCTGTTGAGAAAGAGGTGCTGCGCGCGGTGCAGCGTGCTGCCCGTCGTCTCGAGTCGAGCGGGATCAAGCGGGTTGCGCTGGCCGGTGAAGATTGGGATCTGGAACGTCGCTACGCGTTTGCTCAGGGTTTCTACGCCGCCAAGGGAGCCCGTGAACTGGATTTCGGCCAGCAGAGCGACGCGGATGCCCGCGAGCTGGATGGCTTGCTCAAGGCGACCCGCTGGGTACGCGAGATCACCAATGGCACCCCGGAGGAGATCTACCCCATGAGTCTGGCGGAGTCGGCGCTGCTGCTTATCCGCGGTCTGGCTGGCGACAAGGTGACCGCCCGCATCACGGCCGGTGAAGCGCTGCGCGAGTCGGGCCATATCGGGATCTGGTCGGTGGGCCGTGGCAGCGAGCGCGAGCCGGTGCTGCTAGAGCTTGACTACAACCCGACCGGTGATCGCAACGCCCCGGTCGTTGCTGCGCTGGTGGGCAAGGGGATCACTTTTGACTCCGGTGGCTACTCCATGAAGTCCTCTGACAACATGCTGCCGATGAAGTCCGATATGGGCGGTGCCGCCATGGTGACCGGTGCGCTGGCGCTGGCCATCAGCCGCGGTCTGAATCAGCGGGTGAAGTTGATCCTCTGCTGCGCCGAAAACCTAGTCTCGGGCCACGCATTCAAGCTGGGCGACATCCTCACCTACAAGAACGGCATTTCGGTCGAGATCCAGAATACCGATGCCGAAGGGCGTCTGGTGCTGGCCGATGGCCTGATGGCAGCCTCTGACAGTGGCGCGGCCTATATCCTCGATGCTGCCACCCTGACCGGTGCTGCCAAGATGGCGCTGGGCCGCGACTACAATGCGGTGTTCGCCCTCGATGAAGCCGAGCAGGCTCGCACGTTGGCCGCCGCCAAGGCGGAAAACGAGCAGGCTTGGGCACTGCCGCTGGAGCCCTGGCATGCCGGCCAGCTCACCTCGGCCTTTGCCGATCTGGGCAACGTCGCTTCGGCTGAAGGGACAGCTGGTGCCACTACGGCAGCGGCTTTCCTCTCCCGCTTTGTGCGCGATGAGGGCAAGGGCTGGGTACACCTGGATCTGGCTGCCTCTTACCAGAAAGCGGGCAACGATCTGTGGGCAACCGGTGCCAAGGGCCATGGTCTGCGTACCATCGCCCGCTGGCTGCAGGAGGTGAGCGCATGAACGTCTGGTTGAGCCGGGAATTGGCCCCTGCCGAGTGGGGGGAGGGGGCACTGCTTTCGCACCGCGCCGATGGCATGGTGATCCATCTAACAACGACCAATGCCCTGCTGGATATCCAGCAAGCGGCGCGCCGTCTCTGCCAGCAGGGGATCCAGAAGGTGACGCTGGCTGGCCACTGGGAGCGTGAGCAGCAGTGGGCCTTTGCCCAGGGCTTGCAAACCCCCAAGGCCGAGGTGCAATTGCAGTGGGCCATGTCCTCGGAAGAGGACAGAGAGGAACTGGAAGCACGCTGGCTCTGTGGCCGCTGGGTGCGGGAGATGACCAATGCCACGCCGGAGCAGCTGGGGCCGCTGGAGCTGGCGGTTGAAGCCGCCTCCTTTATTACCGAGTTGGCTCCGGACAAGGTGAGCCACCGCATTCTCAAGGGGGAAGCGCTGCAACAGGCGGGCTGGGTCGGCCTCTATCAGGTCGGCCGTGGCAGCGAGCGCGAGCCGGTGCTGCTGGAGCTCGACTTCAATCCGGGGCGGGACCCCAAGGCGCCGGTGGCAGCGGCTCTGGTAGGCAAGGGGATCACCTTTGACTCAGGTGGCTACTCCATGAAGAGCTCCGAGGGGATGCTCACCATGAAGTGCGACATGGGCGGCGCCGCCATTGTGACCGGCGCATTGGCGCTGGCCATGCTGCGCGGGCTCGACAAGCGGGTGAAGCTCATCCTCTGCTGCGCCGAGAATCTGGTCTCCGGTCACGCCTACAAGTTGGGGGACATCCTCACCTACAAGAACGGCACCACGGTCGAAATTGTGAATACCGATGCTGAGGGGCGGCTGGTGCTGGCGGACGGCCTGCAACTGGCGAGCGAGTCCGGTGCGCCGCTGATCATCGATGCCGCAACCCTGACCGGTGCGGCAGTGATGGCGCTGGGTGGACGTTACAATGCCCTGTTCGGCCTCGACAAGGGGCTGGTGAGCCGGGCCATGGCATACGCAGATGCAGAGCTGGAGCCGGCCTGGCCGTTGCCGCTGGAACCCTGGCACCGCCAGCAGTGTCCTTCCCACTATGCCGACACGGCCAACAGTCGTCCGGTCAAGGGGGGCGGACCGGGTGGCGCCTCCAATGCTGCGGGTTTCCTCTCCCGTTTCGTCGGCAATGAGGGGGAGGGGTGGCTTCACATCGATCTGGCTGCCTGCTTCAGTGACAACGGCGACAGCCTGTGGGCACCAGGGGCCAATACCCTGGGGATGCGTACCATAGCGCGCACGCTGCTGGCAGAAGTACTTTAAGTATGACAAGGCACCTTCGGGTGCCTTTTTAGTGATGGTTGAATAGTGAGCAAAAGATGTCGTTTTGCTGGCTTAAGGAGACTATCGTGCGCAAGCGCACATATTTTCCCGCTCAGCCCGGTCAAGATGAGTATGAATGTTGAATGCAGGGGAGTGATGTTTAATAAAAAGTTGCTTGTTTGTGTGTTTTTCCGGTTTTTGTTTACGTATAATCGCCAGCGAACATGGATTCTAACAATAAAACACTGTAGTTAAGGAAAGATATCAATGGCCATCGAACGTACCTTCTCTATCGTCAAGCCGGATGCTGTCAGCAAGAACCTGATCGGTGCCATCTATAGCCGTTTCGAAAGCGCAGGCTTGAAGGTGGTGGCATCCAAAATGCTGCGGATGAGCAGCGAGCAGGCAGCCGGTTTCTATGCCGAACATCAGGGCAAGCCTTTTTATGACGCACTGGTCAGCTTCATGACTTCCGGCCCCGTTATGGTACAGGTGCTGGAAGGGGAAGATGCCATCCGTCGCAACCGTGAAATCATGGGCGCAACCAACCCGAAAGAGGCGCTGGCCGGTACCCTGCGTGCCTGCTACGCCGAGAGCATCGATCGCAACGCCGTGCACGGCTCCGATGCACCGGCTTCCGCTGCCCGTGAAATTGCTTACTTCTTCTCTGACAACGAGATCTGCCCGCGCGGCTGATTTTCGTGGATGATGACCCAAGGGAGCCTCGGCTCCCTTTGTTGTTTTGGTCGTTCTTCCAATATCCCTCTATTCTCCAGGTGGAAAGCCGCACCCATAATTTGTACAATGCCGCCCCCTGACGTCGTCAGCCAATAATTGATTGAAGTGTTTGAACCGAGGCCATTGATGAGCGAAACAAAAATCAACCTGCTGGATCTTGATCGGGATGCCATGCGTGCCTTCTTCGTCGAACTGGGCGAGAAGCCGTTCCGGGCAGATCAGGTCATGAAGTGGATCTATCACTTTGGTTGTGATGATTTCGATCAGATGACCAACGTCAACAAGGTGCTCAAGGAGCGCCTGAAAGAGATCGCCGAGATCAAGGCGCCCGAGATCAGCCGCGAACAGCGCTCTTCCGATGGCACCATCAAGTGGGCGTTGCAGGTGGGCGATCAGGAAGTAGAGACTGTTTACATCCCGGAAGATGACCGCGCGACCCTCTGCGTCTCCTCCCAGGTGGGCTGTGCACTGGAGTGCAAGTTCTGCTCCACGGCTCAGCAAGGCTTCAACCGCAACCTGAAAGTTTCCGAGATCATCGGTCAGGTGTGGCGTGCGGCCCGTGTCGTGGGTGGCAAGCGCCCCATCACCAACGTGGTGATGATGGGGATGGGTGAGCCGCTGCTCAACCTCGCCAACGTGGTGCCGGCCATGCGCCTGATGATGGATGACTACGGCTTTGGCATCTCCAAGCGTCGCGTCACCATCTCCACCTCCGGTGTGGTGCCGGCGCTCGACATGCTGGGCGACCAGATCGACGTGGCGCTGGCCATCTCTCTGCACGCACCAAACGACAAGTTGCGCTCCGAGATCATGCCGATTAACGACAAATACAACATCGAGGCCTTCCTCGCTGCGGTTCGTCGCTATCTGGGCAAATCCAATGCCAACGGTGGTCGGGTGACCGTCGAGTATGTGCTGCTCGATCATATCAATGACGATATGCAGCATGCTCATGAGCTTGCCAAAACGCTCAAGGATACCCCGAGCAAGATCAACCTGATCCCCTTCAACCCCTTCCCGGGCAACCCCTACGGCAAGCCGAGCAACAGCCGGATCGACCGCTTCTCCAAGGTGCTGATGGAGTACGGTTTCACCGTGATCGTCCGCAAGACCCGTGGTGACGATATCGATGCCGCTTGCGGCCAGCTGGTGGGCGACGTGATTGACCGCACCAAGCGCACCATCAAAAATCGGATGCAACAGGATGGGATTTCCGTCAAAATGGTTTAATTGCTAAGCCATTGTATAGACAGGGAATGGATACACGTACATTGATGGTAGTGGCAGCGCTCAGTGCGCTGCCAGGTTGTGTGACCGAGACCACTTACGCTGGCCAGAATTCCACCCAGCGTGAGTCGGGGCCCGACCTGAAGGCGGCGGCCCAGACCCGCATCGATCTCGGTATTCAATATCTGCAGCAGGGCAATGCCGAACAGGCCAAGTTCAATCTTGATCGCGCCCTCAAATATGACCCCTCCAATCCAGCGGTTCAGATCGGCTTCGCCTATTTCTATCAACAGGTCGGTGATTTCAAGGCGGCAGAGACCAGCTACAAGAACGCCCTGGCCATGGATCCGTCCAATGCTGACGCAATGAACAACTATGGTGCCTTTTTGTGTGACCGCGGCCGCTATGACGAGGCTGACAAGGCGTTCAACCAGGCTGTTATTCAGCCAGGCTACGTGAAAATTGCCGATACCTATGAAAATGCGGCACTTTGCGCCCAGCAAAATCATAGAAATGATAAAGCAAGCGAGTACTATCGCTTGGCCTTGGGGTATAATCCCCGCAACCCAAGGTTATTGCTGGACTTGGCCGAGCTTTCCATGAAAGATGGCAAGCTGCCTGATGTGCAGTCCTACCTCGCCCGTTTTGCAGAAGTGTCAGACGAGAACGAGGACAGTCTCTGGTTGAGATTGCGGCTTGCACAGGCAATGGACAAACCGGCATTACTCCACCAATTCGGGAATGAGCTGGTAAGGCAATATCCCACTTCGCAACAAGCCAAGCGTTATTTAGCCAATGACTACTGAACAGCAACACGATTTTCAAGACGACACCCAGGCAGTGGGCCCAGGCCAGCTGCTGCGCAACGCCCGTGAACAGCTCGGCTGGACACGAGAACAGGTTGCGTCCCGCATTCACCTTCGTCTGACCCTGATTGCCGCTATCGAATCGGATACGTACGACAAGCATACGTCTCATACCTTTATCCGGGGCTATCTGCGCACCTACGCCAAGCTGGTGGGGATCCCGGAGGAGACCATTCTTGCCGCCTATGACAAGCTGGGGCTGACGCCGCCCGACAATATCGACATGCAGAGCTTCTCGCGTCGCTCCCGTCAGCAGGCGAGCGACAGTCGTCTGAAAGTCGTGACCTGGCTGGTGATCCTGGTGCTGATTGCGCTCTCCGTTACCTGGTGGTGGCAGAGTACGACCCGCCGCTCTGCCGGAGATGAGGCGCTGGCCGCGACCGAAATGAGCACAACCGCAGCGCCAACTGCCGACACCGCAACCGTTGCGGTGGCAAATGATGCAACTGCGCCGGCTCAGGATGTCTCTGCCGCGGCAGCTACTATCGTTGCCCCGACTACTACTGTTTCCGACGCGGCTGCCACCCTGGCTCCGGCTTCTGCTGCCGTGGTGTTGACCGACGCCAGCGGCGCCGTCAGCACGGTGGCCGATGTTGCCGCATCCGGTGCCACTGCGACCCAATCTGAAGAGACTGCGGTTGATCCGGCAACTGCGCCGCAACTCAAGATGAGCTTTACCGCCGACTGCTGGCTAGATGTGAAGGATGCCAAGGGCAAGACTCTCTTCAGCGGTCTGAAGAAGGCAAATGACGAGCTGGTACTGGAAGGTGCCGAGCCCCTGAAGTTCATCATTGGCGCGCCGATGGCGGTCAAGCTCGACTATAAGGGCAAGTCCTTTGATATGAGCCGTTACAACAACGGCCGTACTGCCCGCTTCTCACTGCCGCAGGAGTAATCTGTTCGTCATGTCCGCACACGAATCTCCCATTATTCGTCGTAAATCACGGCAGATCATGGTTGGCAATGTACCGGTAGGGGGCGATGCCCCCATTACGGTGCAGACCATGACCAACACCAAGACCACCGATGTCGCCGCCACAGTCGAGCAGATCCAGCGGATTGAGCGGGTCGGTGCCGATATCGTCCGGGTTTCCGTGCCCACTATGGAAGCGGCGGAAGCGTTCAAGCTGATCAAACAGCAGACTCGGATCCCCATCGTTGCCGATATCCATTTTGACTATCGCATCGCCCTGAAAGTGGCCGAGTATGGCGCTGACTGCCTGCGCATCAATCCGGGCAACATCGGCAACGAGCAGCGTGTCCGCTCTGTTGTCGATTGCGCGCGCGACCTCAATATCCCGATCCGTATCGGGGTCAATGGCGGGTCGCTCGAGAAGGATATTCAGGAGAAGTATGGCGAGCCGACCCCGGAGGCACTGGTAGAGTCCGCCATGCGTCACGTCGAGTATCTCGATCGCCTCGATTTCCAGAACTTCAAGGTGAGCGTCAAGGCGTCTGATGTATTCCTCGCCGTGGGCGCCTATCGCCTGCTGGCCAAGCAGATTGAGCAGCCGCTCCATCTGGGCATCACCGAAGCGGGCGGTTTCCGTGCCGGTGCGGTGAAGTCCTCCATTGGTCTTGGCATGCTGCTGGCTGATGGCATCGGCGACACCCTGCGCATCTCGCTGGCGGCTGATCCGGTAGAAGAAGTGAAGGTCGGTTTCGACATCCTCAAATCCCTGCGGATCCGCTCCCGTGGCATCAACTTCATCGCTTGCCCCTCCTGCTCCCGTCAGGAGTTCGACGTCATTGGCACAGTCAATGCGCTGGAAGAGCGGCTCGAAGACATCATCACCCCGATGGATGTCTCCATCATCGGCTGTGTGGTGAACGGGCCGGGCGAAGCGCTGGTTTCAGATCTCGGTCTTGCCGGTGCGGCCAACAAGAGTGCCTTCTACGAAGGGGGCCAGCGCGTTGACCGGCTTGACAACAAGGATCTCATCCCGACCCTTGAGCGCCGCATTCGTGCCCGCGCCGCCATGCTGGACCCGGTTAACCGGATCCTGGTGGACAAGGATTGAACGGACAGGGGCCACTTCGGGTGGCCCTCTTTCCAGGTGACTGATTTTACACCCCGCTTGCGGATTCCCTGATTTTACCTCGGGGGTGAAAATCCCTATAATGCGGCCAAATTTTACCTCTTTTTCTCGAGTATCAACGTGGCAAAACAGATCCAAGCTATTCGCGGTATGAATGATTGCCTGCCGGAGCAGAGCCCGGTATGGCAGAAGGTTGAACAGATCCTGCGCCAGGTCGTTGCCAGCTATGGCTACAGCGAAGTGCGCATGCCGATTGTCGAGCAGACCCATCTGTTCAAGCGCGCCATCGGTGAAGTGACCGACGTGGTCGAAAAAGAGATGTACACCTTTGAAGATCGCAATGGCGACAGCCTGAGCCTGCGTCCGGAAGGGACCGCCAGCTGCGTCCGCGCCGGTATCGAACACGGCCTGCTCTACAACCAGGAGCGCCGGATGTGGTATATGGGCCCTATGTTCCGTCACGAGCGTCCCCAGAAGGGCCGTTATCGCCAGTTCCACCAGTTTGGTGTCGAGCTGTTTGGCATCAACGGGCCGGATATCGACGCCGAGCTCATCATGCTGACCAACCGCCTGTGGCGTCTGTTCGGTATCAGCGAGCATGTGACCCTGCAGCTCAACACTCTGGGCCAGAGCGCCGAGCGTGCCGCTTACCGTGATGCGCTGGTTGCGTATCTGGAGCAGTACAAGGATCAGCTGGACGAAGAGAGCCAGCGCCGCATGTACAGCAACCCGCTGCGAGTGCTCGATTCCAAGGACGAGAAAGTGCAGGCCGTGCTGGTCGGTGCCCCCCGTCTGTTCGACCATCTGGGCGAAGAGAGTCTGGCTCACTTCGAGGGGCTCAAGCGCCTGCTCGACTCTGCCGGCATCAAGTACGAAGTGAACGAGCGTCTGGTACGTGGTCTCGACTACTACAACCTCACCGTATTCGAGTGGGTGACCAACAGTCTGGGTGCCCAGGGCACCGTCTGTGCCGGTGGCCGCTATGACGGTCTGGTGGAGCAGCTGGGTGGTCAGCCGACGCCAGCGGTCGGTTTTGCCATGGGTATGGAGCGTCTGGTGCTGATGCTGGAGACTCTTGAGCTCAACGGCGACATTCGCCCGGCGGTCGATGTCTATCTGGCGATGGTGGGCGAGGGGACCGAGCAGGCTGGCTTCCAGCTGGCCGAGCGTCTGCGTGATGCGCTGCCAGATTTGCGCCTGATGAGCCACTGCGGCGGCGGCAACTTCAAGAAACAACTCAAGCGTGCCGACAAGAGCGGCGCGTCCATCGCCCTGATCCTTGGTGAGACCGAGGTGCAAAACGGGGAGATCACTATCAAATATCTGCGTGGTCAGGCCGAGCAACAGACCGTCAAGGTTGACGCCGCCATTGCCCTGCTGGCAGCCAAAGGAGAGTAAGCTGTGGAAGTTTATACCACCGAAGAACAACAGGTTGAGGTTATCAAGGAGTGGTGGAAAGAGAACGGGACTTCGGTGATCGCCGGTACCGTGATCGGTCTGGTCGGCCTGTTTGGCTGGCGCTACTACAACCAGTACCAGCAACAGACCATGGAGGCCTCCTCCCACGCCTACAACCAGGTGATTACCCAGCTGGCTAAAGGCGATGCCGCCGGTTTCGAGCAGGCAGCGCAGTTTGTCTCCACCAACAAGGGCGACTCCTATGGCGAGCTGGCCGCGCTGCAACTGGCTGCTGCCGCCGTCAAGGCCGGCAAGCTGGATCTGGCTGCCGAGCAGCTGACCCAGGTGGCCACCAGCGGTGACGAGAGCATTCGTCCCATCGCTGCACTGCGTCTGGCTCGCGTATTGAACGATCAGGGCAAAGCCGATGACGCGCTGGTCCAGCTTGGCAAGATCAACAGCGACGCCTTCAAGGCCCAGGTGGCCGAAGTGCGCGGTGACATCCTGCAAAAGCAGGGCAAGATTGAGGAGGCTCGCGATGCCTATCAGGCAGCTGCCGATGCCGGCGGCCTGCAGGGTAGCCAGGAGCTCAAGTTGAAGATGGACGATCTGGCCCTGCCGGCCATGACCACGGGTGAGGCACCGGATGCGTAATCTATTCAAAATGGTGGCGCTGGGGGCTGCGGTCTCCTTCGCCCTGCAGGGTTGCTCCCTGTTCAGTTCCGAAGAGGATCTCAACCCGATGGCGCCGCTGCCCAAGGTTGAATCCGCTTTCAGTGCCGATACCGAGTGGTCTTCCACCGTCGGTGACGGCATCGGTGACTTCTACTCCCAGCTCAAGCCGGCAGTGGAAGATGAGCGCATCTATGCCGCTGCGCGCGATGGCGATGTCACCGCCTTCGACCGTGCCAGTGGCGATCGTCTCTGGACTGTAGATCTGGCCGACCTGGCGGTCAACGCCGACAAGCGCAGCGCCCGTCTCTCCGGCGGTCTGGTCTCCCGCTACGGCAAGCTGTTCCTCGGCTCCGAGAACGGGGTGGTCTACGCCCTCAACGAAGAGAACGGCGAAGTGTTGTGGCAGACCAATGTGCCCGGTGAAGTGGTCGCCAGCCCTGCGGTTGAAGATGGTCGCGTGGTGGTACTGACCACCTCCGGTCGCCTGATTGCGCTCGACACCGACGAAGGCAAAATGCAGTGGACGCTCTCCGAAGAGCAGCCACCGCTGACCCTGCGCAGTGCCGGTGCCCCGGTGATCACCAATGGCGCTGTCATCTATGGCCGCGCCGATGGCAAGGTTGGCATCGCGCTGCTGAGCAACGGCCAGCCGGTGCGTCAATCCAAGGTGGCCGACCCGCGCGGTGCTACCGAGCTTGACCGGATGGTGGACGTCGATGCCAGCCCGCTGATTGCCGGTGATGAGCTCTACGCCATCGCCTACAATGGCCAGTTGATGGCGCGCAAGCTGATGAGCGGCGACGAGGTGTGGAAGCGCAAGTATTCCGGCTATCGCGATCTGGCGATCACCGGCAATGCCATTGTGCTGACCGACAGTCGCAGCCACCTGTTTGCAATCGACCGTCGCAATGGTCTGGAGCTGTGGTCCAACACCCAGCTGGAGAATCGTACCGTCACTGCACCTGTCATCTTCGGTGACTATGTGGTGGTGGGTGATGTGGAAGGATACCTGTACTGGCTTGATCGTACCGACGGTACCATCAAGGCGATGCAGCAGCTCGACAGCAGTGGTCTGTATGCCGCCCCGCTTGTGGATGGTGACACCCTGTATGTGCAGAGCCGTGGCGGCAAGCTGTACGCGCTAAAGCGTCCTTGATCGTCCGTTAATTTGAATATCCGGCTCCTGGTCTTCGGACCCGGAGCCTTTGTCGTCTTGAGAATGAGGCTTTTATGACTCCTGTTGTTGCCCTGGTGGGCCGCCCCAATGTGGGGAAATCCACCCTGTTTAACCGCCTGACCCGTACCCGGGATGCCCTGGTTGCCGACTTCCCCGGCCTGACCCGGGACCGCAAATATGGCCAGGCGAAGCTGGGCGAGCTGGAATTTATCGTGGTCGATACCGGCGGTATCGATGGCACTGAGGAGGGGATCGAGCTGAAGATGGCCGAGCAGTCCCTGCTGGCCATCGAAGAAGCCGATGTGGTGCTGTTCATGGTGGATGCTCGTGCCGGTTTGACTGCTGCGGATCAGGCCATCGCCGAGCACCTGCGCAAGACCCACAAGAAGGTGTTTCTGGTCGCCAACAAGACCGACGGCATCGACGGTGACTCTGCCGTTTCCGAGTTTTACGGTCTGGCGTTGGGTGAGGTCTACCAGATGGCGGCCGCCCACGGTCGTGGCGTATTGAGCCTGCTGGAGCTGGCACTGGCTCCTCACCTGGAGACGCTGGTCGAAGCCGCTGGTGACGAAGAGGTGCAGGACGAGGAAGAAGAGGACTTCGACGAAGAAGCCCTGCTGCGCATGGTGGCTGCCGGTGAACTCGATACCAAAGAGGACACCAAGGAGACGCCGTTCGCCGATCTGCCCATCAAGTTCGCCATCGTCGGTCGCCCCAACGTCGGCAAATCGACCCTGACCAACCGCATGCTGGGTGAAGATCGGGTCATCGTCTATGACATGCCGGGCACCACCCGTGACTCCGTCTACATCCCGATGGAGCGTGACGAGCAGAAGTACGTCATCATCGATACCGCCGGCGTGCGCCGTCGTGGCAAGGTGCACGAGACGGTGGAGAAGTTCTCCGTCATCAAGACCCTCAAGGCCATCGAAGATGCCAACGTCTGCCTGCTGGTGATCGACGCTCAGGAGACCATCACCGATCAGGACTTGAGCATCCTTGGCTTCGTGCTCAACACCGGCCGCTCTGTGGTGCTGGTAGTGAACAAGTGGGATGGTCTGGATCAGAAGGTGAAAGAGGATGTGAAGAACGAGCTGGATCGTCGCTTGGGCTTCATCGACTTTGCTCGCGTTCACTTCATCTCCGCCCTGCACGGCAGCGGTGTTGGCCACCTGTTTGAATCCATTCAGGAGGCTTACCAGTCCGCCACCCGCCGTACCAGCACCGCCATGCTGACCCGCATCATGCAGATGGCACAGGAAGATCACCAGCCGCCAATGGTTAACGGTCGCCGCGTCAAACTGAAATATGCCCACGCCGGTGGTTACAACCCGCCGCGCATCGTGATCCACGGCAACCAGCTCAACGACCTGCCGGACTCCTACAAGCGGTATCTGATCAACTACTTCCGCAAGTCCCTCAAGATCATGGGCTCACCGATCCGGGTCGAGTTCCAGGAGTCGGTCAACCCGTTTGAAGGCAAGAAGAATACCCTGACCCTGAGTCAGGAGCGCCAGCGCAAACGGCTGCTGAAGATGAAGAAGAAATAAGCCCTGGCGGCTGCCCTCACCGGCAGCCGCTTTGTTATTCTCGCCATGGTAAGGTGATCAGTAAGGGGAGGGGGATCTGCCATGGAGCCAGACCATGGCAGATCCACTTTTCGAGGAGTTGATTATGGAAGCCCTGCTTTGTCCATCCTGCCAGAGTGAACTGGATGCCCGCTGCAAGGAGCAAACTTGCGGTAACTGCAAGGCCATTGTGCGGGTCACCGCACTCTGCCCCACCTGCCATCAGGAGCTGGAGCGCCTCAAGGCGTGCGGTGCGGTCGATTACTTCTGCAATCACTGCAACTCGCTGGTCTCCAAGCGCTCGGTGCAATTTAGTGCTGACATCCAGCAAGCCTGAAAAATCCAGAGCATAAAAAACCCGGCTAATGCCGGGTTTATGCTGTGTGCTCTGCGATAAGCAGGGTATAGGATCGATTTCTGCGCCACAGGTTGCGCTTGATGTCATTAAGCTTGAGTTTGCGTCTGGGGCTCCAGCTGCACTTTGCTTTTCTGACCAGACTGATTTTTCTACGTTTTTGCATCTTGGTCTCCTCCCAACTTAGGTGGCCATCCGGGCCTTGGGTCATTGATGGAGCCCATCCGAAATTGCTGTTATTTAATCTCTCAACATAATGAAAACAATGCGATTTCGGATAGGCTCCGATGTAATTCGATGGTAACAGAGAAGTTTGCGTGAAAACAGTCGAATAATGGTTTGTTAGCGCATGGTGATCTGATTGACCACTTCGGCGATGACGGTGGGGCGCTCCGCCAGCTCAGGTTCGCTGGCGTTGTCGATGTTTTCGCGCTGTTGTGCTCGTTGTTTCTCATTGTCGAGCCAGAGCAGGCTCTGGTAATACTGGCGCACGTTGTTGACGTAGTTGCGTGCCTCGCCGCCACGGGCATAGCCGTAGCGCACCTTGCGATGCCAGCGCGCCTGCTGCAGCAGCGGCAGCACCTCTTTCACGTCGCCCCAGGCATCCGGGTTCTTGCCCAGATCCTTGGTGAGGCGACGGGCATCCATCATGTGGCCGTAACCTATGTTGTAGGCGGTGAGGGCAAACCACACCTTCTCGTCATCAGGCACCGAGTCGGGCACCTTCTCCATCATCTGCTGCAGATAGAGGGCTCCGCCCTTGATGCTCTCTTCCGGATGGAGCCGGTCGTTGACCCCCATCGCCTTGGCGGTGGGCTCGGTCAGCATCATCATGCCGCGCACACCGGTGTAAGAGCGGGCCTGCGGATCCCAGTGGGATTCCTGATAGCTGATGGCGGCCAGCAGTCGCCAGTCGATGTTCTTGGCATGGTTCTGGAACAGCGACTGGTATTTGGGCAGCAGGCTCTTGGCCCGCTGCAGGAAGGTGCGGGTATCGACGAAATCGAAGTTCTGCACGTGGCCGAAGTACTTCTCGTCGAGTTTGGCAATGGCACCATCCATGAAGCGCTGGCCGAAGAAGTCGATGACGCTGGCATAGAGGCTGTCATCGGGCAGCTTGCTCATGGCCCAAGCGACGGTCTGCTTCTGGGCCAGGGTCAGCCCCTCGGTGAGCTCCGGGTAGTAGCGCTGACTGCGGGCGAGCACAGTGTCCTGCACCACTGTGTAGTCAATCTTGCCTTCAACCACCTGTCTCAGCAGATCTTCGAGATCGGCGCTGTTGCTGACGCTCCAGTTGAGGTCAGGATTGGTTTTGCTGAGCTCCTTGAGCAGATCTTCACCGGTCGAACCGGCCGCCACCACCAGCTTGCCCTTGATATCATCGAGAGAGTCCGGCTTTGGCTTGCCGTTGCGATAAACCAGTTTGGGGGAAACCTGATAGAAGCCAGGTCCGAAGCGAAACAGTTGGCGCCGCTCCGGGGTGACCATGATGGCGGCCGCAGCCAGATCGAGTTTGCCTTTCTTGAGCAGGTTTACCAGTTCATCCGAACTGTTAACCGGCACTATGGTGAGTTTGACCCCCAGCCAGTCGGCATAGTTTTTCGCCAGCTCGTAATCGAACCCCTGGGCGGTGTCGTCACGCTGGTAATAGGAGGTGGGGCCGTAGATGGTGCCAACCCGGATCTCGCCCCGTTGGCGGATCTGCTCCAGCTGGCTGGAGGGGGTGTAGAAGTCACAACCGACTAGGGTCAGCAGCAACGTCAGCCCGATAAATAGTCGAAAAATGCAGCGCAAGTAGGTGAGTACCTTTGTTGAAAAAATCGGCATTTGTCAAAAAAGAAGCACCTTTATACCAGAGAGTGTGCGCCGAGTCACACTACACAAAACGAGAAAAACGTTTGTTCGCTGTGAGCCAGCTCCCTATAATACGCGCGTCTCAATTCCCCCCACTTCAAAACTTGGTGAGAAAGGTCATATGGATATCTTGCGTGGTGCCCCTGCACTGTCTGAGTTTCGTGTCCAAAAACTGCTGCAGCGATTTGCGCAGATGAAACAGGAGAGAGGAGTAGAGATAGAGGATGTCTATGCCGAATACGTGCACTTTGCCGAGCTTTCGAGCCCGCTGTCGCCCCCCGAGCGAGCGACCTTGGGCCAGCTTCTGCGCTACGGCCCGACTATCCCCGAACACACCCCCAGCGGTCAGCTGTTTCTCGTTACCCCCCGCCCCGGCACTATCTCCCCTTGGTCTTCCAAAGCAACCGACATCGCCCACAACTGCGGCCTGAACAAGGTCAAGCGGCTGGAGCGCGGCATTGCCTATTACGTGCAGGCCAAGGGTGAGCTGAGCGCCGCCCAGCGCGCCGATGTGGCGGCCGTGCTGCACGATCGCATGATGGAGACGGTGTTTGCCGACATGGAAGCGGCGAGCGCCCTGTTTGCTCACCACGAGCCGCGCCCCTTCACCCAGGTGGATGTGCTGGGCGGTGGTCGCGCAGCCCTGGCCGAAGCCAACGTGGCGCTCGGTCTGGCGCTGGCCGACGACGAAATCGACTATCTGGTGGAGAACTTCACCAGGCTGGGTCGCAACCCCAACGACATCGAGCTCTACATGTTCGCCCAGGCGAACTCCGAGCACTGCCGTCACAAGATCTTCAATGCCGACTGGACCATCGATGGCGAACAGCAGCCTAAGTCGCTGTTCAAGATGATCAAGAACACCTTCGAGCAGACGCCGGATCATGTCCTTTCTGCCTATAAAGACAACGCCGCCGTGATGGAAGGGAGCCAGGGTGGCCGCTTCTTCCCGAGCCCGGCCAGCGGCGAGTACCAGTATCATCAGGAGCAAGTCGACATCCTGATGAAGGTAGAGACCCACAACCACCCGACTGCCATCTCCCCGTTCCCGGGGGCGGCCACCGGCTCCGGCGGCGAGATCCGCGACGAGGGTGCCACCGGTCGCGGTGCCAAGCCCAAGGCGGGTCTGGTCGGTTTCTCCGTCTCCAACCTGCGCATCCCCGGCTTCGAGCAGCCCTGGGAGCAGGATTTCGGCAAGCCGAGCCGCATCGTCAGCGCGTTTGACATCATGCAGGAGGGGCCGCTCGGCGGCGCCGCCTTCAACAACGAGTTCGGCCGTCCGGCCATTCTCGGTTACTTCCGTACCTTCGAAGAGGAGGTGCCGAGCCACAATGGCGTCGAGGTGCGTGGCTACCACAAGCCCATCATGCTGGCGGGCGGTATCGGCAATATCCGCTCCGAGCATGTCCAGAAAGGGGAGATCCCGGTGGGGGCAGCCCTCATCGTACTGGGTGGCCCGGCGATGAACATCGGTCTGGGCGGCGGCGCGGCTTCCTCCATGGCTTCCGGCCAGTCGGCCGAAGATCTCGATTTTGCCTCGGTGCAGCGTGACAACCCCGAGATGGAGCGCCGCTGTCAGGAGGTGATTGACCGCTGCTGGCAGCTGGGGGACGACAACCCCATCGTCTTCATTCACGACGTGGGCGCCGGTGGCCTCTCCAACGCCATGCCGGAGCTGGTGAGCGACGGCGATCGCGGCGGTCGCTTCGACCTGCGTGCCATCCCGAACGACGAGCCAGGCATGAGCCCGCTGGAGATCTGGTGCAACGAATCCCAGGAACGTTACGTGCTGGCGGTGGCCAGGGAGAAGCTGCCGCTGTTCAAGGCGCTGTGCGAGCGCGAGCGCGCACCCTATGCCGTTATCGGTACTGCCACCGAAGAGAAGCACCTGACGCTCTCCGATCAGCATTTTGACAACCATCCCATCGATCTGCCGCTGGATGTGCTGCTGGGCAAGACCCCCAAGATGCATCGCGATGTGGTGACCCTGCCTGCACAAGGCAAAGCGCTCCAACTCGATGGCATCACCCTGGGCGAGGCGGCCGAGCGGGTGCTGCGTCTGCCCACGGTGGCAGAGAAGTCCTTCCTCATCACTATCGGCGATCGCAGCGTGACCGGCCTGGTCAACCGCGACCAGATGGTTGGTCCCTGGCAGATCCCAGTGGCCGATTGTGCCGTCACCGCTGCTACCTACGACAGCTACCACGGCGAAGCCATGTCGATGGGCGAGCGCACCCCGGTGGCGCTGCTCTCCCACGCGGCTTCTGCCCGCATGGCGGTGGCGGAAGCGCTCACCAACCTGGCACCGGCTCACATCGGGTCCCTCAAGCGGGTCAAGCTCTCCGCCAACTGGATGGCCGCCGCCGGTCACCCGGGTGAAGATGCCGGCCTCTATGAGGCGGTCAAAGCGGTGGGCGAGGAGCTCTGCCCGGCCCTTGGCATCACCATTCCGGTGGGTAAGGACTCCATGTCCATGAAGACCCGCTGGCAGCAGGATGGCAAGGAGCAAAGCGTCACTTCGCCGCTCTCCCTGCTCATCTCGGCGTTTGCCCGGGTCGAGGATGTGCGCAACACGGTTACTCCGCAGCTGCGTACCGATCTCGGTGAGACAGACCTTATCCTCATCGACCTTGGCAATGGCAAGCAGCGCCTCGGTGCCTCCGCACTGGCACAGGTCTATCGCCAGCTGGGTGACAAGGCGCCGGATCTCGACAACCCAGTCCAGCTCAAAGGCTTTTTCAACGCCATTCAGGCACTGGTAGCCGATCGCAAACTCGTCGCCTATCACGACCGCTCCGACGGTGGCCTGTTCGTCACCCTGACCGAGATGGCGTTTGCCGGTCACTGCGGCCTCGACATCCAGCTCGATCGCATCGGTGGCGAGCTGCTGCCGGCCCTGTTCAACGAAGAGCTGGGCGCCGTCATTCAGGTGCGCCGCGAAGATAAAGAGGCGGTGATGACCCTGCTGGCCGGCCACGGTCTGGCGGCTTGCTCTCACGTGCTCGGCACAGTGCGCGAGGGGGATCTCATCACCCTGCAACGCGCCGGTCAGGAGGTCTATCGCGCCAGCCGCACTGCCCTTCGCACCATCTGGGGCGAGACCAGCTGGCAGATGCAGCGCCTGCGCGATAACCCCGAGTGCGCGGATCAGGAGCATGCTGCTCGTCAGGACGCCACCGATCCGGGCCTGCAGGCCAAGCTCAGCTTCAACCCGGCCGAAGATGTGGCTGCACCTTACATTGCCCGTGGGGTCTCCCCCCGTCTGGCGGTGCTGCGCGAGCAGGGTGTCAACTCCCACGTGGAGATGGCGGCGGCGTTTGACCGCGCCGGCTTTGCGGCAGTGGATGTCCATATGAGCGACATCCTCTCTGGTCGCATCAAGCTGGAGGAGTTCCAGAGCCTGGTGGCCTGCGGCGGCTTCTCCTACGGCGACGTGCTGGGGGCGGGCGAAGGCTGGGCCAAGTCCATCCTGTTCAACGACAACGCTCGCGAGCAGTTCCAGCGCTTCTTCGAGCGTGGCGATACTTTGTCGCTGGGCGTGTGTAACGGTTGTCAGATGATGTCCAACCTGCGGGATCTCATCCCGGGCGCCGAGCTGTGGCCGCGCTTTGTGCGCAACCGCTCCGAACGCTTCGAGGCTCGCTTCAGTCTGGTGCAGGTACAGGAGTCACCGTCGGCCTTCTTCGCCGGCATGGCAGGCTCCGTGATGCCGATTGCCGTCTCCCACGGGGAAGGGCGCGTCGAGGTGCGCGATGCCGCTCACCTGAACGCACTGCAAACCAGCGGGCTGGTGGGGCTGCGCTTTGTCGATAACCGCGGCAGCGTGACCGAGCAGTACCCGGCCAACCCGAACGGCTCGCCGGACGGCATCACCGCAGTGACTACCACCGACGGTCGCGCCACCATCATGATGCCGCACCCGGAGCGGGTGTTCCGCACCGTGGCCAACTCCTGGCACCCTGACAACTGGGGTGAGGACGGTGCCTGGATGCGGATGTTCCGCAACGCCCGGGTTCGTCTGGGTTAATAGAGACGACGCTAGCGCGTAACAACAGAAACCGGCCAATTGGCCGGTTTTTTTATGGCATGTACGACCTCAGGTTTGACCGTGGCCCAGCTCATGGGGGGTAAAGTCCCCACGGTCGAGAATGCGCAGGCAGGCGTCCACTACTGCTTCATCCAGCTTGGTGCCGCGTAGCTCGATGATGTGGGCTCTGGCCTGAGGAATGCCAAGGGCTGCGCGGTAGGGACGATCGGAGGACATGGATTCCACTATGTCGGCCACCGTGAGAATGCGCGCCTCCAGCAGGATCTGCTCGCCCTTTAACCCTGATGGATAACCGGAGCCGTCGAGATACTCGTGGTGCTGGTGGATCATCTGGGCTATGGGCCAGGGCAGAGCGACATCCTTGAGCACCTGATAGCCGGCGATCGGGTGTTCCTTGACCAGATTGAACTCCTGAGGTGTCAGCCTGCCCGGTTTGGTGAGGATGTCGACCGGTACCTGGATCTTGCCGATATCGTGCACCATGGCTCCCAGATACAGCCCTCTAAGCCGCTTCTCATCGAGCTGCAGCTCGCGACCGATGGCCAGCGCCAGGGTCGCGACATGCTTCTGGTGGCCGGCGGTGTAGGGATCGCGCTGCTCCAGCACGGCGGCAATGGCTCCGAGGGCATCTTCCAGTGCCAGCTCCAGCTGACGTGCATGCAACACCTTGTCGCGTTGGGCGGCGAGATAGGCCTCCTGGGTGCTACGGGCCTGCAGACCGTAGGCAAGGTAGTCAGCCAGCCGGCTGAAGAGATGCATCTCCTCATCGGTAAAGGCGCGAGCCTGCTCGCTGTGAATGAGCAGGCCGCCCCGCAAGCTGTCGTGCCACTGCAGCGGCAGCAGCAGGCGGGCGCGCAGGGTCGCGGTATGGTGAACAAACTCGCTGGCCAGCGCCTCGTTGCACACGGATCCCTCGCGGATGGCGTGGTGCAGAGTCCGATCCCGGGTGAGCCACTCATCGTTGGAGAACCAGACCGCATTGCCCGCCTGTGCCAGCACCTGTAGTACGCTCTGGCCAGCTACCTCCTGCAATACGGTAACGAGGGGGAAGCGGCCATCAAAGGTGATGGCGTCGCAGATCTCCTGCAGCAGTTTCTTCTCATCGTCCTGCTCCAGCATCGCATGGTGGGCGCGACCGATGGCCTCCAGTGTCCAGGTGTATTGTTGTAACCGCTCCTGCTGTTGCTTCGCTTCTGTTATGTCGTCAAAGAAGACGCCGACACCGACCACTTCGCCTAGCTTGTCGCGCAAGGGAAACTTGGTGGTGCTGAGCCAGCGAGCCTCGCCACCTCTGAGATAGGGCTCTTCGTGATGTTGGGGCGTGCCGCTGGCCATGACCCTGAGATCGTCATCCTGATAGCGCTTAGCCAGCTCGGCCGGGAAAAAGTCGGTATCGCATTTGCCGATGATCTGTTCCGGAGGGAGGGCAAGATCATCGGCTACCAACCTGTTGCAGGCGATGAAGACGGAACTGGTGTCTTTGAGCAGGACACGATAAGGCAGTTGGTCCATCACCTGACTGAGCAGGAAGGCATCAGGTGGCAGGTTGATTGCCTGTGGTGAGGTTGGGCGAGTGATTTTATTTGGTGTCATATGGGGCTGTTTGGTTCAGTTGGTAAAGCGGTCGCCCGCTTGCCACACGGTAAAGCAGGCGCTGACTACCTGCTCGTCATAGCGAACGCCGGCATAGCGCGTCAGCTCGGCGAAGGCCTCGGTGAGCGACATAGCCCGCCGGAAAGGTCGGTGGGCCGTCATGGCAGCGAGAGAATCTGCCACCCGAATGATCCGAGCCTCCAGACAGATGTCGTCACCCTGCAGTCCCTGCGGGTAGCCGCTGCCATCCATGTTTTCATGGTGCTGCAGCACTATGGTGGTGATGGGCCAGGGGAAGTCTATCTGTTGCAGGATCTCGCAACCGGCCTGCGGATGCTGCTTGATAAGTTCGAACTCAACGGGCCTCAGTTCACGGGGGCGGGTGAGGATCTCCGCCGGGATCTGCAGCAGGCCGATGTTGTGCACCAGGGCCGCTAGGCCAAGTCCATCCAGCCGATCCTGAGAAAGTTGCAGATGCTGGCCGATGGCCAGTGCCAGATCGTGCACGCGCCGCTCATGGCCTGCGGTGCTGGGATCCTTGTGGGCAATGGCAGAAGAGAGCGCCGCTATGGTTTGAAACAACAGGGTTCGCTGTTGTTGTTCACTCTCCTTGATGCGGGTGATATCTACCAGCGCCCCTATGATGCCGGCCACCTCACCCTGATGGTCATAGAAGAGATCCTTGAAGTTGAGCACCTGATAGCGCCTGCCATTGCGATCCAGCAGAAGGTGCTCGAAATATTGCGGTTGCCTGCTGCGCAACACCTCCAGATCGCGCTGTATATACTCCTCGGCCAGCTCGGGCGGCAGTATTTCATCCACTCGTTTGCCCAGCAGCTCAGCCTTGCTGATCCCGGTGATCTGGGTGAAGGTCGGGTTGCAGCTGATGAAACGCCCCTCGACATCCTTGCAGAACACCGGGATGGGGATGGCCCTTAATAGGGATTCGTTGAAGCGCTGCATATCGACCAGTTCTGCCTGCTGGCGCAGCGCCAGCTGCTCGCTGTCACGGCACAACTGGATGGCGCGGGCCAGGTTGCCAAGGATCGGGCTGAACAGTTGGCAGATCTGTTCACCCTGATGCTCCGGATTGGGGGAGAGCAGCAGCATCAGATATCCCCCCTCGACTTTGAGGCGATAAGCAAATGGATAGGTGCGAGAGCCGGGCAGAGGGATCGGGGCACGCAGGATGCATTGATCGCCGTCGATGACCCAGGAAGGGAGGCTCACGGACTGCCCGTGATGCTGGAGCAACTGTTCGTCCCCGATAGCCTTGACGATCCTCTGCTCCCCTTTCGGCAACTGCTGTAGTACCACCCCGACCGGACAGGCACAGTGAAACAGGAAGCGTTGCAGCACCTTGGTCAGCAAGGCATCAAGGGTGACCTCACGCCCGATACAGAGAGAAAGGTCGCAGACAATGGCCATGGCGTGATCGTTGTTCACCGAGACCCCTCCCCATTGCAGAGAATGGCGCCGTTGTGAAACAGCGGATAGTCCCCCGGTCGCAGGCTGCCTATTTCACCAAGTGAGAGGGCGCCGACCAGCTCGTGGGCTCCGCTGTGGGTGAAGAGGGTCTCCAGCTCAAGCGCACTCTGCTCACCGAAGTGCTGTTGACGCCCGGCGCAGTAGTAGAGCTCGATGCGTTCAGGCACACCATGTTGGCTGAGTTTCCCGGCCAGCTCGATGGCATGGGCGGTCGGACTTTGCGGCGCCTTGAGCAGCGTGAGGATACTGTGGTCAGGCACCTCTCCTACGCAGAGCAGGGCACCCTCTTCGGTGACGGCGACCGGGATGCGAACGATCACGTCGCCATTTGCTCTGAGTAACCCGAGCGGCAGGTGGACGCCGTACTTGTAGAACAGCTCCGGCGTGAGGCTCTGCTGGAATTGCTGCCGGATCAGAGACTGATAACGGCTGAAGGCAGGTTCCCAGTCGATAAAGGAGATCTTGTTGCCCTCGCTGCTGGTGGCAAGCATGGGTTGGGCTGTGAGTTGGTAGCCGTGCTCGAGCAGTGAGTAACTTTGGTAGGGAAGCAGTGCGCAACTGACTCCGTGTTCCAGCAATGTCTGGTTGTCGAAAAGGCAGGGCATTGCCGTGAACTGGCCGCTGCCAGCATTGACGCCGGCATAGTTGACCCTGTCCGCCAGCCGCAGATAGAGCCCTTCGAGAATGGAGGCAATATTGGGGATCATGGCGTCGAAAGTAAGGAATAGGGTGGGGACTTTCTGTGGAGCTGGCCATTCTGAGAGCCGAGGGGTCAGCTGCTCGCAGATTATGGCGGCCAGCTCATCGGCGCTGGCGGTATAGGAGAGTGGGAGCAGCAGAGGGTTGTGAGATGGCGGGCGGGGTAATAGCCAAGCCCCCTGTTCGTGGAAACCATGCTGGCTGACCAGGCTTGGAAAGATGGCCCCGCAAAGCTGAATATCGAGGCGTTGGCACTGCTGCTGCAGTTCGGCAACACGTGCGGCATCCCGCTCGGCCAGCAACACATCGAGTCGTCCCCCTCGGTAGGGAAGCAGTGTGTCGGTCAGTGGATGCACATCAAATTGATGAAAAGTAGGCTGCATCATCGCTCGGAACTCCATTCCTGCCAGTCATCAATATATCAGCAAGGGGGCTGGGTGAATACCCATCAATATTTAATGTGTCGGTATAAGCCTTTCTAAAGACTGACAAATTTGAGTCGTGGCAGGATGTATTCGGTTAGGTGGCAATAAAAAACCGGCCACAGGAGCCGGTTTTGATTGAGCCGCAGTTTGAGTTACTGCAGTACGACGTTCTGGAAACCCTGTACCAGCGAGATGACCGGTTGTGGGTAGAGGCCGAGCAATACCACCAGCGCGGCCGAGAGCAGCACAACCACGCCACCGGAGGAGAGCGCCCAGTTGGCGCTGGCATCGCGTTGCTGCATGCCCGGCTCGCGCAGATAGAGGGTCACCATCACTCGGAGGTAGTAGTAGAGACCCAGCGCACTGCCCAGGATGATGGCGGCGGAGAGCCACCAGAGCTGGGCCTCGACAGTCACACCGATGAGGTAGAACTTGCCGATGAAGCCGAGGGTCATCGGGATACCGGCCAGAGAGAGCATCATCACGGTCAGTACGGCGGTCAGGTAGGGACGCTTCCAGAACAGGCCGCGATAGCTGTGCAGAGAGTCCGCATCCTTGCCGCGATAGGGGCTCGACATCATGCTGACGACGCCAAAGGCGCCCAGGCTGGTGAACAGATACATCAGCAGGTAGACCCCGGCCGCTTCCACCGGCATCTGGCCGATACGGCTCGCCACGATCACCGCCAGCAGATAGCCAAAGTGGGAGATGGAGGAGTAGCCCAGCATCCGCTTGATGTTGCTTTGCACCAGTGCCAGCAGGTTGCCGATAAGGATGGAGATGAACGCCATGGCGGCCAGCAACCAGTGGATCATGGGATCGGCAGCAGCCGGTACGGCCAGATAGAAGCGCAGCAGTACGGCAAACACGGCGACTTTGCTGACGGTGGCGAGGAAGGTGGCGACCGGTGCCGGTGCACCTTCATAGACATCCGGCGTCCAGAGGTGGAAGGGGGCCAGGGAGAGCTTGAAGGCAAAACCGACCAGCATCAGACCGAGGCCACCCATCAGTAGCGGATGGTGAGCAGGGCTCTGGGCCATGGTTACCCCGAGGGCATCAAAGCTCAGGCTGCCAGCCTGGGCATAGAGCAGCGCCATACCAAACAGCAGGAAGGCGGTGGCGGCGGCAGAGAGCACCATGTACTTCACCGCGGCTTCCAGCGAGTGGCGCTCGCGGTAGGCGTACCCGACCAGACCGAACATCGGCAGGGTCAGCATCTCGATCCCGATAAAGAGGGAGGCGAGGTGGCGGGAGCAGGCCAGCACCAGACCACCGGCCGTGGCGATCAGCAGCAGCAGGAAGAACTCTTCCCGGTTATCCGGGTAGGCTTTCAGCCACGACTGGCCGAAGGTACAGGTTGCCAGCGCACCAATCAGCACCAATCCCATGTAGAAGACGGCATAGCCATCGACTTGCAGCAGCGGGGTGACCCCCTGATCTCCTTGCGCCATCACGATGGGCAGGGAGAAGAGCGCCAGGTTGAGACCAATGATGGTGACGGTAAAGGCGGTAGTGACACAGCGGCGCCACGCGATGGCCAGCATCAGGGCGGCCATGGCCCCGGTGGTCAGCAGCAGGGGAAGCAGTGCCAGCAGTTGGGAAGCGGAGAAAGTCATTGCAGAGCTCCAGCAGTTGGCAGCAGATACCAGTGCAGCACGTTGATAAGGCTGCTGCTGGCGGTATCAATCACGGGTTGGGGATAGAGGCCAAGCAGAACCAGCAGGCCCGCAATTACCATCATCATGGTCAGTTCGCGGCGATCCAGTCCTTTCAGGATGCTCTCGTCTTTGGCCGGGCCAAAGCAGGCGCGCTGCAGCATGATGAGGGAGTAGACCGAGGCCAGCACCAGACCGAAGGTAGCGACCGCAGTGATCACCGGGGCGACCTGGAAGCTGCCGATCAGGATCAGGAACTCGCCGACGAAGTTGCCGGTGCCCGGCATGCCCAGAGAGGCGACCGAGAAGAAGAGCATCACACCCGGCAGATAGCGCAGGCGTCCCCACAGACCACCCATCTGGCGCAGATCGCGGGTGTGCAGGCGCTCGTAGAGCTGACCGCAGAGGATGAAGAGGCCGGCGGCGGAGAGACCGTGGGCGATCATCTGCACAACGGCACCCTGCAGGGCCACTTCGCTACCCGAATAGATAGCGATCATCACAAAACCCATGTGGGAGATGCTGGTGTAGGCCACCAGCCGTTTGATGTCGGTCTGGGCAAAGGCCACGATGGCGCCATACACGATGCCGACAAGACCCAGCACCATGGCGTAGGGAGCAAATTCGGCGGAGGCTTCCGGGAACAGCGGCAGGGCAAAGCGCAGCAGACCATAGGCCGCGGTTTTCAGCAAAATACCGGCCAGGTCCACCGAGCCTGCGGTCGGCGCCTGACTATGGGCATCCGGCAACCAGCCGTGCAGCGGCACCAGCGGCATCTTGACCGCGAAGGCGATGAAGAAGCCCAGCATCAGCAGCCACTGTACACCCTTGCTCATCGGGGTATTGAGCAGATCCAGATAGTTGAAGGTGAAGACACCGGTAGCATGCTGGTGGGTCAGCACCAGCCCGATGATAGCCACCAGCATGATCAGGCCGCTCACCTGGGTGTAGATGAAGAACTTGGTCGCCGCGTTGATCCGTGATTTGCCGTCAGTGACCGAATGGCCCCAGAGCGCAATCAGGAAGTACATGGGAACCAGCATCATCTCCCAGAAGAAGAAGAAGAGGAACAGATCCAGCGCCATAAAGACGCCGAGCACGCCACCCAGGATCCAGAGCAGGTTCAGATGGAAGAAGCCGATGCGTTGCACGATCTCTTTCCACGAACAGAGGATGGCCAGTACCCCGATAAAGCAGGTGAGGATGACCATCAGCAGTGACAAACCATCCACTGCCAGATGCAGGGAGATGCCGAAGCGGGGGATCCAGGGCAGACGCCATTCGGCAGCCCATGGGGAAGCGGCACCAGTGACGCCCGCGCTATCGAGGCCGGTGGTGGCAAGAGAGAAATCACCACTTAGCCAGATGGCACAGGAGAGCAGCAGGCTGGCGCTCATGGAGAGGAGGGCAACCCAGCGGACAAACTGCCCGCCGAGACGCTCCATCTGCCAGCAGAGCAAGCCGCCGATGAAAGGAATTAACAAGATCCAGAGTAAGGTCACGGTATCAGCTCTCGTTCAAGTTCATATGAGATTGCACGCCCTGTTCCATCAAGGTCGGCAAACAGCCCGGCTGTACGATTTTCGTGTTGTTCATCGCGTTTACCCCAGTAGCAGCAGTGCCAGCACCAGTGCGGCACCGATCCCCATGGACGCGGCATACCAGCGCAGCTTGCCGGTGACTGTCCAGGCTAGCAGCTGGTTGCCACGCAGGGCGAACCAGGCGGGCAGGCCCATCATCCAGTCCAGCGGATCCTGTCCGACCAGACGGGTAGCCAGCAGATAGGGCTTGACCCACAGCTGGTCGTAGAGCCAGTCAAAGCCCCAGGCGTTGAACCAGAGGGCGCTGAGCAGACGGCCGGGCGCGCTGTTGGCAATGGATGTGGCCAGACGGCGCTCACCAAGGAACAGAAATGCGGCCAGCGCGATCCCTGCAATGGCAATGATGCCGGAGGTTATCTCCAGCGCATGGCGACCCTCTTCGATATGATCGCCCGGGCCTGCGGGCAGCACACCTGCCAGTGGCGGGGTGATCAGTGCCCCGATGCCGGTGGAGAGCACCAGCAGTACCAGCAGCGGCAGATGGTGAGCCAGGCCGTGACCAGCGTGAGCTTTGGTCTGCTCTTTGCCATGGAAGGCGATAAAGATCAGTCGGAAGGTGTAGAGGGAGGTCAGGAACGCCCCCACCAGACCGGCCCACAGCAGAGCGCTTTGGCCAGAGGCTTCTACTTGCCACAGGATGGCGTCCTTACTGTAGAAACCGGAGGTGACCAGCGGCAGCGCGGCCAGCGCCGAACCACCCACCAGGAAGCAGGCATAGACCAGCGGCAGACTCTTGCGCAGGCCACCCATCTTGAAGATGTTCTGCTCGTGGTGTGTCGCGACGATAACGGCACCGGCGGAGAGGAACAGCAGCGCCTTGAAAAAGGCGTGGGTCATCAGGTGGAAGATGGCCCCTTCCCATGCGCCGACACCGAGTGCCAGGAACATGTAGCCAATCTGGCTCATGGTGGAGTAGGCAAGGATCCGCTTGATGTCGGTCTGTACCAGCGCGGCAAAACCGGCCAGCACTAACGTGATGGCGCCAACCAGCCCGACCAGATGGAGGATCTCCGGCGCAAGCAGGAACAGACCATGGGTGCGGGCAATCAGGTAGACACCGGCGGTCACCATGGTGGCAGCGTGGATCAGCGCGGAGACCGGCGTCGGGCCTGCCATCGCATCTGCCAGCCAGGTTTGCAGCGGCAGCTGGGCCGATTTACCGACCGCACCGCCCAGCAGCATCAGGCAGGCGAGTGACAGGGCTGGGGAGCCTTCGGCAAACATGGTCGGCGCACGAACCAGCAGCTCGTGAATATTGAGAGTGCCCAGTTCGCGATAAAGGATAAACAGGCCGATGGCGAGGAACACGTCACCAACACGGGTCACGATGAAGGCCTTGAGGGCCGCCGTGCCATTGTTGCGATCCTTGTAGTAGAAGCCGATCAGCAGGTAGCTGCACAGCCCCACCCCTTCCCAGCCGAGGTAGACAAACAGCAGGTCATCGGCCAGTACCAGAAACAGCATGCTGGCGATAAAGAGGTTGGTGTAGGTGAAGAAGCGGGAGTAGCCCTCTTCACCGCGCATGTACCAGGATGCGAACAGGTGGATGAAGAAGCCCACCCCGGTCACTACGCCCAGCATGGTCAGTGACAGGCCATCCAGCGCCAGGCTGAAGGTGGGGGTGAAGTGGCCTACCGCCATCCACTGCCACAGGTGCTGGATATAGACGCCACCCTCGGGCGGGTTGGCCAGAAAGTCCATGCCGACCCAGAGTGTGGTAAGCGCCGAGAGACCAATGGAACCTACCCCGATCAGCGCCGAGGTGCGCTCCCCCAGACGGCCGAGGGAGAAGGCCAATACCAGCCACCCCAGCAGCGGAAATAGAAAAGTCAGATATAAGAGGCTCATCCGTGCATCTCGCTCACAGTATCCACGTTAAGGGTGTGGTAACGACGATAGAGCAGCAGTAACAGGGCAAGGCCGATACTGGCCTCCGCTGCTGCCAGAGAAATCACCAGTATGTACATGATCTGGCCATCGGCCTGAGCCCAGCGGCTACCCGCCACCACAAATGCCAGTGCCGACGCATTCATCATGATTTCGATGCTCATCAGGATGTAGAGCAGGTTGCGGCGGATCAGCAGGCCGCATAACCCGATGCAGAAGAGCACCGCGGCCAGCAGGAGGCCGTGCTCCATGGGGATTCCATTCATTGCTGACCTCCTTCATGTGACGGACGTGATTGATTGCGGGGGACGGAGAGCACTTCGCCGCTCTTGTCTTCCCGGCCCAGATGGTAGGCGGTCACCAGACCCGCCAGCAGCAGGATGGAGGCAAGCTCCACTGCCAGCACATAGGGACCAAAGAGTTCGACACCCACCTGTTTGGCGGTAACATCGGTCACCCCGAGCAGGCCGCCGGTCACCCCGAGGATGCCGTGGGCCAGGAAGCCCAGCAGGATCAGCGAGAGCAGGGCTGGCCCCACCCAGGTCATGGGGGTGAGCCAGTTTTTCTCCTGCGCCTGTGCTGAACCCAGGTTCAGCATCATCACCACAAACACGAACAGCACCATGATGGCACCCGCGTAGACGATCACCTGCAGGGCGCCGGCAAAGGCGGCACCCAGGCAGAAGAAGATCATGGCCACGGCGATGAGGGAGATGATGAGATTAAGCAGCGCATGCATGGGATTGCTGGTGCTGATCACCCGCAGCGTGCTGTAAATGGCCACCAGGGCCGAGGCATAAAATGCCAGTTCCATGATTGACTCCTCAGGGCAGCAGGCTCTTGACATCGATGGGTTTGGCTTCGTTTTCGGCTTCCCCTTTCGGTTTGCCGTCGATGGCCATCCCGCTCATGCGATAGAAGTTGTAGTCCGGGTATTTGCCTGGCCCGCTGATCAGCAGATCTTCCTTCTCGTACACCAGATCCTGGCGGCGATACTCGCCCATTTCGAAATCCGGCGTCAGCTGGATAGCGGTGGTGGGGCAAGCCTCTTCGCACAAGCCGCAGAAAATGCAGCGGGAGAAGTTGATGCGAAAGAATTCCGGGTACCAGCGACCATCTTCCCGCTCGGATTTTTGCAGCGAGATGCAGCCGACCGGGCATGCGACCGCGCAGAGGTTGCAGGCCACGCAGCGCTCGTCACCGTCCGGATCGCGAGTCAGCACGATACGGCCGCGGTAGCGGGGCGGCACATAGACCGCCTCTTCCGGGTAGTTCAGGGTTTCACGAGGCCGCCAGGCATGGGAGAAGACCATGGCCAGACTGCGTAACTGGGTGCCAACACCCTGGATAATGCTAAAAATTTTCATCTCGTGCCTCACTGCACATTCATCAGCACTACTGCCGCGGTGACCAGCATATTGAGCAGGGTCAGCGGCAAGCAGACTTTCCAGCCAAACGCCATCACCTGGTCAAAGCGCGGGCGAGGCAGGGAGGCCCGCAGCAGGATGAAGAACACCATGAAGCAGGCGGTCTTCAGAGCAAACCAGATGAAGGGGGGCAACCAGGGACCATGCCAGCCACCAAAGAAGAGGGTCACGATGAGCGAGGAGATCAGCACGATGCCGATATATTCGCCCACGAAGAAGAGACCCCATTTCATCCCCGCATACTCGATGTGATAGCCATCGGCGAGCTCCTGCTCGGCTTCCGGCTGGTCAAACGGGTGGCGGTGGGTGACGGCCACACCGGCAAACAGGAAGGTGACAAAGCCAAGGATCTGCGGGACCACGTTCCACAGACCAGCCTGAGCCTCGACGATGTCGCGCAGGTTGAAGCTGCCGGTCTGGATCACCACTCCCATCAGGGAGAGGCCGAGGAACACCTCGTAGGAGAGGGTCTGGGCCGAGGCGCGCAGACTACCCAGCAGGGAGTATTTGTTGTTGCTCGACCAGCCAGCGAACAGCACCGCATAGACCGCCAGCCCCGCGATGGCCAGAATGTAAAGCAGACCCACGTTGAGATCCGCCACGCCCCAGGTGGGGCTGATCGGCACCACCGCAAACGCCAGAATAAAGGCGGTGAAGGCGATGATGGGAGCCAGGATGAAGATCCGCCGATCGGCGAATGGCGGGATCCAGTCCTCCTTGAAGAACATCTTGACCATGTCGGCCGCCAGTTGCAGCAGGCCGAACGGGCCAACCCGGTTGGGGCCGTAGCGATCCTGCCACAGCGCCAGCAGGCGGCGTTCGATGAAGCTCATGAAGGCGCCAGCCCCCACGATCCCCACCAGCACGAGCAGTGCCTTGCCGACCTCCAGCAACAGATCAATCAGCGAATCGCTCATGCGATGACCTCCTGCAGGTTATTGATATATGCCTGTTGCAGCGCAGTTGGCAGGCCGTTGACGCCAAGGGGCAGACCTACCAGACCGGCTGCCAGCTGCTCGCTCAGACGCAGACGCAGTTGCCAGTGGCTGCCACCCCAGGAGAAGGAGACCTGATTGCCGGCATGCAGGGCCAGACGCTGCGCATCGACCGGGTTCAGCACCAGCTCGGGCTCGTTCATCCGGGTCTGGATGACCGGGCTGCGGGCGGAGAGCTCCTCACCACCAAACAACTGGACATAGTTGACCACTTGCAGCGCATCCTCTGCCTTGAAGGGGGAGGGGATGGTAGTAAACCAGCCAAGGGTATCTTCGCTTGCTTCCAGCAGACGGCGACCCGGATCTCCGGCACGCAGTTTGCCACCCACCTCATCCTGGAACTTGTTCCAGGCGGAAGGAGAGTTCCAGCCCGGTGCCCAGGCGAACGGTACTTGCGGCAGCGGTTGACGGGCCCCGGCATACCCTTCCATGGAGAAGTTGAAGGGGGAATCCGGATCCTGAGCCACCCGTGGCTCGCTGACGTTCTGGTTGGCCAGCATGGAGGTGCGGCCACTGTAGCGGTGCGGTTCACGAGCCAGACGCATGCCGCGGATCCGCAAGCCTGCGTTGGGGGCAGCTTCCAGCATGGTGGCCAGCAGCGGATTGCTGGTGGCGCAGTCATGGTTGATCTGGTCGAAGTTCTGCCAGCGCAGAGATGTGTGCTCAAGAGCGCCTTGCAGCGCCGCCAGCCAGCGCCACCCTTCACGCACCTGAATATCGGTGTTGTAGAAGGCCGGAGCATAAACCTGGAAGAAGCGCTGGGCGCGACCTTCCATGTTCACCAGGGTGCCATCGGCTTCGGCAAAGCTGGCGGCCGGTAGGATCAGATCTGCCTTTTGTGCAGTCCGGGTATCCTGATGATCGATGACCAGCAGGTGCTGCAGTCTCGCCAATGCAGCATCCACACGGTTACGCGGAGCACGGCGATAAAGGTCGTTCTCCAGCGTCACCAGCGCCAGCTTCTCTTGCGCTTCGATGCGCTCGAAAGCAGCCTCAAGCGGCTTGCCACCCAGCATGGCAAGACCGAGCGAGTTGGCCTCCTGGGCAACCAGCGCGATGCTGGCTTCCAGACCACGCCCTTTCAGGGCACGAGCAATATTGCTGGCTGCTTCAACCAGCGCCACGCTGCGTGCGCTGGAGCCGGCGATGATGAGCGGCTTTTTGGCGTTGCCCAGCAGCTCGGCCCAGCGTGCAGCCTGAGCCTGCTGTTCGGCAGAGAGGTCGGCGATAGCTGGCGCCGCATTGTCGAGCAGGTTGGCGATGGCAAAGCCAAGGCGCGCCTGATCGGCGTAGGGTGCGTGCAGTTTGTCGGCCGCTACGTCATCGAGACGGCTGTTGTCGAGACTGGTGATGAGCAGCGGATAGCGCTCGTTCTGGCCCAGAGTCTGCACCGCGGCAACCTGCCACAGGTCGACCTTCATTTTGCGGGCCAGCTCGCGGGCCTTGCCCTTGACGGCTTGACGCAGGGCCAGCGCAATTCGAGCCGCACTCATGGTGACATCTTCGCCGAGTACCAGAATGGCGTCGGCCTCTTCCATGTCGCGCAGGCTTGGTGTTGATACGCCGCCATGCTGCAAAATCTGCAGGATCTTCTGCTGGCATTCCCACTCGGCCTGCTCCATGCCGCAATAGAAGTTCTCTTCACCCACCAGTTCGCGCAGAGCGAAGTTGCTCTCCAGTGACGCGCGAGGCGAACCGATACCGATCACTCCACTGGCGGTGCGCAAGGCATCGGCGGCGCGGTTGAGGGCACCATCGACCGTGATGGCCAGCTTGTCGTTACCTTCACGCAGCAGCGGTTGGCGCGGGCGGTCGGCCAGGTTGACATAGCCATAGCCAAAGCGGCCGCGATCGCAGAGGAAGTAGTGGTTGAGGCTGCCGTGGAAGCGGTTTTCGATACGGCGCAGTTCGCCATAACGTTCGCCCGGGCTGATGTTGCAGCCCACGGAACACTGCTGGCAGACGCTCGGGGCAAACTGCATGTCCCATTTGCGGTTGTAGCGCTCGGAGTGAGTCTTATCGGTGAAAACCCCGGTAGGGCAGACTTCCACCAGGTTGCCGGAGAATTCGCTCTCCAGCGTGCCATCCTCGACTCGACCGAAATAGACATTGTCGTGGGCACCGTAGACGCCAAGATCCTCGCCACCGGCATAATCCTTGTAGTATCGGACGCAGCGGTAGCAGGCGATGCAGCGGTTCATCTCGTGGCTGATGAAGGGGCCGAGATCCTGATTCTGGTGGGTGCGTTTGGTGAAGCGGTAGCGACGGCTGTTGTGGCCGGTCATCACCGTCATATCCTGCAGGTGGCAGGCTCCACCCTCTTCACACACCGGACAGTCGTGGGGGTGGTTGGTCATCAGCCACTCCACCACGCTCTTGCGAAACTCCTTGGCCTCTTCATCTTCGATGGCGATATAGGTGCCATCGGTGGCCGGTGTCATGCAGGACATCACCAGACGGCCACGCTTGTCATCGGCATTTTGATACTGTTTCACCGCGCACTGGCGGCAGGCTCCCACGCTACCAAGCGCCGGGTGCCAGCAAAAATAGGGGACGTCCAGACCGAGGGACAGACAGGCTTGCAGCAGGTTATCTGCCCCGTCTACCTCGTACTCTTTACCGTCTACATGAATGGTCGCCATACAACTTCCCTGAAACCTGTTTTGTGAATTCGGCTATTGTCTGATGCGCTTGGCGTTTACCAGCGTTCACCCAAGAGATTGGGCTGGATCCCTTTGACCGGCTTGCGGTTATCGCCGCTGCCCTTGATCCCCGCTTCGAATTCGGAGCGAAAATACTTGATCGCGCTGGCAAGCGGTTCGACGGCGCCCGGAGCATGGGCGCAGAAGGTTTTACCCGGGCCCAGGAAATTGCAGAGCTGCTCGAGCGTAGCCAGATCGCCTGATTGTCCCTCACCACGCTCCAGCGCGCGCAGCAGCTTGACGCTCCAGGGCAGGCCATCGCGACAGGGAGTACACCAGCCACATGACTCGCGGGCGAAGAACTCCTCCATGTTGCGCAGCAGGGAGACCATGCTGATGGAGTCATCCACCGCCATGGCGAGGCCGGTCCCCATCCGGGTGCCTACCTTGCCGATACCAGCGGTGTACATCTGGGCATCGAGGTGCTCAGGCAGCAAAAAGCCGGTACCCGCGCCGCCCGGTTGCCAGGCTTTCAGGCGATAGCCGCTCTTCATGCCGCCGGCATAGTTTTCAAACAGTTCGCGGGCGGTGATGCCAAATGGCAGCTCCCACACCCCGGGGTTGTTTACCTTGCCGGAGAAGCCCATCAGCTTGGTACCGTGGTCTTCAGAGCCCGGCAGCGCCAGCCCGTGATACCAGGCTACCCCGTTGCCGATGATGGCGGGCACGTTGCAGAGGGTCTCGACGTTGTTGACGCAGGTGGGCTTGCCCCAGACACCGGAAACGGCGGGGAAGGGGGGTTTGGCGCGCGGGTTGGCGCGGCGCCCTTCCAGCGAGTTGATCAGTGCCGTCTCTTCGCCACAGATGTAGCGACCGGCGCCAGTGTGAACAAACAGCTCGAAATCAAAACCCGAGCCCAGAATGTTTTTGCCCAGCAAACCGGCGGCTTTTGCCTCTTCTACCGCACGGCGCAGGTTGATGGCGGCATCTACATACTCGCCGCGCAGGAAGATATAACCGCGATAGGCTTTCAGCGCCCGGGCCGAGATGATCATCCCTTCGATCAGCAGGTGGGGCAGTTGCTCCATCAGCAGCCGGTCTTTCCAGGTGTTAGGCTCCATTTCGTCGGCGTTACAGAGCAGGTAGCGGATATTCATGCTCTCGTCTTTGGGCATCAGCCCCCACTTCACGCCAGTGGGGAAGCCCGCGCCGCCACGCCCCTTGAGACCGGCATCCTTGACGGTGCTGACAATCTCGTCCGGACTCATCTGGCCGAGCGCTTTGCGCACCGCTTCATAACCCTGCTTGGCCTGATACTCCTCCAGCCATACCGGCTGGCCGTCGTCACGCAGCCGCCAGGTGAGCGGATGGGTCTCGGCCGCACGCGGGGTGCGGTTGGCGGTGCCAAAGGAGGTGAGGATCTTGCTCTGTTGCAGGCTCATGGGTAAGCCTCCAGGGTTTTCAGCAAGGTGACGGGGTCGAGCCCGCCATAGGTGTCGTCATCGATCATGATGGCCGGCCCCTTGTCGCAGTTGCCAAGGCAGCAGACCGGCAGCAGAGTGAAGCGGCCATCGGCTGTGGTCTGGCCGGGAGCGAGGTTCATCACCTCCTTGAGGCCAGCCAGCAGCTCTTCGTGACCGTTGATGTAGCAGACCATGCTGTCGCAAACGCGGATGACATGGCGACCAACTGGTTGACGGAAGATCTGGCTATAGAAGGTGGCAACCCCCTCCACGTCGCTGGCGGGAATGCCAAGCTCGGTGGCAATCGCTGAAATGGCGCCGTCAGGCACCCAGCCACGGGCCTGCTGCACTATCTTGAGCGCTTCGATGCTGGCAGCACGGGGATCTTCGTAATGGTGTTTCTCATGTTCGATGGCATCGCGTTCAGCCTGACTCAGGACAAAGTCGTCCTGTTTGCTGCTGCAAGCCCCTTGCCCCTGCGGGGTCTGATTATTGTGACACTGACATTGCTGGCTCATGACTTGACCTTTTGTGGCTTGTCCTTTTACTGCGAGTCCTGTTGTCTCGTCATTGCGGGTCACTCGCCTTGGCGAGCAACCCGTGATGAGTTAACGGTCCACATCCGACATAACGAAATCGATACTGCCCAGATAGACGATGAGATCCGACACCATGCTCCCTTTGATCACCGAGGGGATCTGTTGCAGGTGAGCAAAGCTCGGGGTGCGGATCCGGGTCCGGTAGCTCATGGTTGAGCCATCGCTGGTCAGGTAGTAACTGTTGACCCCCTTGGTCGCCTCAATCATCTGGAACGACTCGGCTGCCGGCATGACCGGGCCCCAAGACACTTGCAGGAAGTGGTTGATCAGGGTCTCGATGTGCTGCAGCGTGCGCTCTTTGGGCGGCGGAGTGGTCAGCGGGTGATCCGCCTTGAACGGGCCCTCCGGCATGTTCTTCATGCACTGCTCAATGATGGAGAGGCTTTGGCGGATCTCCTCGATGCGAACGGTGGCGCGATCATAGGCATCGCCGTTGCTGCCGACCGGCACTTCGAAGTCGAATTGATCGTAACCGGAGTAGGGACGCCACTTGCGCACGTCGAAGTTGAGGCCGGTGGCGCGCAAGCCTGCACCCGTAGTGCCCCAAGCCAGAGCCTGTTCGGTGGTGTAGGCGGAGACCCCGATAGTACGACCACGCAGAATGCTGTTGCGCATCGCGGCTTTCTCGTAATCCATCAGCCGCTTGGGCAGCCAGCTCAGCAGGTTGTCTTGGATCAGACGTTGCCATCCGTTGGGCAGGTCGTGGGCAACACCACCGATACGGAACCAGGCCGGATGCATGCGGGCGCCGGTGATCGCCTCGATGATGGTGTAGATCTTCTGGCGGTCGGTAAAGGTGAAGAAGACCGGGGTCATGGCCCCCACGTCCTGAATATAGGTACCGAGGAACAACAGATGGCTCTGGATGCGGAACAGCTCCGCCATCATCACTCGGATCATGTCGACCCGCTGGGGCACCTTGATGCCGGCCAGCTTCTCGACCGCCAGCACGTAGGGAAGGTTGTTCATCACTCCGCCCAGATACTCGACCCGGTCGGTATAGGGAATGTAGCTGTGCCAGGACTGGCGCTCGCCCATCTTCTCGGCACCGCGATGGTGGTAGCCGATATCGGGCACGCAGTTGCGGATCTCCTCTCCATCGAGTTGCAGTACCAGCCGGAAGGCGCCGTGAGCCGAGGGGTGGTTGGGGCCGAGGTTGAGGAACATGTAGTCCTCGTTCTCGTTACCACGGGCCAGACCCCACTCCTCCGGTTTGAACAGCAGGTTTTCCTGCTCCATGTCCTGCTTGGCAGCATCGAGCATGAAGGGATCAAATTCGGTGGCGCGTGCAGGGTAATCCTTGCGCAGCGGGTGTCCCTGCCAGCTCTTGGGCATCATGATACGGGTCAGGTGGGGGTGACCATCAAAGGTGATACCCAGCAGATCCCATACTTCCCGTTCATACCAGTTGGCATTGGGGAAGTGGCCGGTGACGGTCGGCAGGTGCAGATCGCTTTCGGCAAGCGGCACCTTCAGCATCACATCGGCGTTACGGTCGATGGAGATGAGGTGATAGAAAACGGTGAAGTCACTTTGCGGCAGACCTTCACGGTGGGTGCGCAGCCGTTCGTCAGTCGCACTCAGATCGAAGAGCATCACGAACGGGGAGGGCACCTTGCGCAGAAAGTTCATTACATCGAGCAGCAGCTCCCGGGCAAGCCAGACGACAGGCACGCCGGTACGGGTAGTCTGCACGGTGAAATGCTGTGCCCCGAAATGGGCGAACAGTTCGCCAATGACCTTGGCATCCTTGTGATCGGTGGGTTGCCACTGGGCCATTGCATAATTGCTGGGAAAATCGCGAGTCAGTTTCATGGTCAGATCTCATCCGGCGTGCGCAGGTTGGTCACATCGATCCGCTCGCCACGCTTGCGGTCCTTCTCGGCCGGCATCTCGGGACGGTAGATCCCCTGATCGCCAACCACCCAGGATAGGGGGCGACGCTCTTTGCCGATAGAGTCTTGCAGCAGCATCAGGGCTTGCAAAAAGGCTTCGGGACGGGGTGGGCAACCCGGAATGTAAACATCGACCGGCAGGAACTTGTCGACGCCCTGAACCACCGAGTAGATGTCATACATACCGCCCGAGTTGGCACAGGCACCCATCGAAATCACCCATTTAGGCTCGAGCAACTGCTCATAGAGACGCTGGATGACGGGCGCCATCTTGATGAAGGGTGTACCTGCGATCACCATGAAATCGGCCTGACGGGGAGAGGCTCGGATAACTTCGGCCCCGAAGCGGGCCACATCGTGGGGTGAGGTGAAGGCGGTACACATCTCCACGTAGCAGCAGGAGATACCGAAGTTGTAAGGCCACAGGGAGTTCTTGCGACCCCAGTTGACGGCATTTTGCAACACCTCCTCGACCCGTCCCATCAGGATGCCGCGCTCGGCTTGCTGCATCAGAGGGTCATCGACGGTTTGGCTCTGCTCCTGGGGATAGCGTTCAACCGGTGCGTCCGGGTCTATCCGGGTAAGGGTGTACTTCATGGTGCAACCTCAAGGAAAGGGTCTGTGATTCAGTCACTGTTTTTGTTGTTCAGCTGCGGTTTGCGCGGCGACCACTCCAGCGCACCGATGCGCCAGAGGTAGACCAGACCGATCAACAGCAGACCGATGAAAATGGTGGCTTCAATGAAACCGACCCAGCCGCTTTCGCGAACGGAAACGGACCAGGCGAACAGGTAGAGTGCCTCGACATCGAAGATGACGAAGAACATGGCGACCAGATAGAACTTGGCAGAGAAACGCAGCCGGGCACTGCCGACCGAGTCAACGCCCGATTCGAAGGGTTTGTTTTTGGTGCGGCCATGAGCACGGCCACCCAGCACGGCAGCAAGGCCGATCATCCCCAGGCAGAGGCAAATAGCTGCAATGACGTAAATGGCAAAAGCCCAATGTTGAACAGCAATATCAGCAAACATAGAGGTTTTCCCTAACCGAATTAATCATGCGGTGTAACAATGATGTCACGCATTATGACACTTTAGTACTGATTTACATGTCATTTTTATGGATTAATTATTAATCGGTTAAGTGGAAATTAAATTTTGTTACGGAGCTCAATTTTATTGAGAAAAATGTATGTAATTGACGCTGGTCAGATCAGATGACATGTCTGAAATTTGAGCTTTAGAAGGTTGATTATTATCCAGCGACAAGTGGCTGCATTTCTGTCTGGAATAGCCATTTCAAATAAGTGGCTATATGTCTGTGCTTTTTGAAAGGGGTTACCCGCCGCCCTGTGTGAAGTCAGGGCGGTGGCTTTATGCGGAGGGTGTTATCGCTCAGGGTTTGAGCAGGGGAAGAGTCTGTTCGGCGGCTTTGCCTTGAGAGAGGGTGATCTCGACCCGGCGGTTGGCCTGCCGGTGATCTGCTGTGTCGTTGGCATAGCGTGGCTGGGTATCAGCCACGCCCTGGGCGATAACCCGCTTGGCATCCAGTTTGGGATTGCCAAGCAGTGTCTGCACTATCGCGGAGGCGCGCAGTACTGACAGTTCCCAGTTGTTTCGGTAGAGCTCTACCGGAGCCTGTGAATCATCGGTGTGACCAGTGACCACGATGGCCCCCGGAATATCGGCAAGAATGCCCGATATCTTGTTGACCAGCGGTACAAACTGGGGCTGCAGAAATGCCGAGTCGGCCGGGAAGAGCGCCTTTTCGCCGATGCGGATCACCAGCTGACTGCCAAGCTGCTCGACTTCCAGATCCTTGGATTCAATCTGTGCCTTGAGTTGCTGCTCAAGTTTCTTCTTGGTGACCTGAACCCACTCCTGCTCTTTGGTCTTGTGTGGCCAGGATTCGGTGGCACTCGGCTTCTCCGAGGCGCCTATGGTCTCGTTGAACGGGTCAGATGCCGCCATCGGAGCATCCTTCTCCAACACCGTCTCTTTCTTCGGGCTGCTCGGTGTGGTCTTGGATTCAGGCTCCAGAATGCCTGTCCCCCCCTGCATGACTGGTGAACCGGCGGGAGGGGAGACCAGACCAATTTTACCCAGCGACTCGATAAAGCCCTGGATCAACACCCGGGTCTCTGACTGTTTGGCCATCGCAAAGGAGTAGAGCACCACGAACAGGGCGAATAGCAGAGTCATGAAGTCGGCATAGGAGACCAGCCAGCGTTCGTGGTTCTCTGGCGCTTCAGCCTTTTTCTTTTTGGCCACCATGACCTCCCAGATAGGGTTCGAGGGTTACTTGCAGTCTGGCTTGAGACTCGCCATCCACGATGCAGAGAATACCGGTGAGGGTCATCTCCTTGTAGTGGCGGATCTGGTGAGCAAATGCCTTGTAGCGGTTGCCAAATGGCAAAAAGATGAGGTTGGCGGCTGATACCCCGTAGATGGTTGCGATAAAGGCTACCGCGATGGCACCACCGAGTTTGTCCGGTGCATCCAGCAAGCCCATCGCGTGGATGAGGCCGAATACCGCACCCACGATCCCCATGGTTGGGCAGTAGCCCCCCATGGCTTCATAGAATTTGACGGTTTGCTCGAGATCTTCCTGTTCAAATTCGATCTCGTTTTCCAGCACCTCGTGGATCTTGGTCTTCTCGTAGCCATCGACCATCATCTGTACCCCTTTTTTCAAAAAGGGGTCTTTAATCTCTTCGATCATCCCCTCAAGCGCCAGCATACCGCTGCGCCGGGCATTGCCTGCCAGAGTTTCGAGCAGCTGGGCCTGTTCCAGCATGTCGAGTTTGAGGGGCGCAAGCAGCCATTTGAACCGTTTCAGGCTGTTACCTACTACGGAGAAGGGAAACTGGGTCAGTGCGGCGCCGATGGTACCGCCGATTACGATAAGAAAGGCGGGCAGATCGAGCAGCGCACTGGGGTGGCCGCCCTCGATCATGTTACCGCCCAAGATGGCGATCAACGCCAGCACCAAGCCGATTAAGCTCATTTTTTACACATCCCTGAATGTTGATAATGGCTAGTTTAGCTATTTAAGTATCAGTTTTTCAAAATGATATCCAATCTGCGAGCAATAAATTAGAGCTCTGGCCAAGTCTGCATGGCATGGATATCGAGGGCGCTTAAAAAGCAGGCAGTGCAGGATAAATAATAGGGAAGATAGAGCGAGCAAGCAGTAGAAAAGCAAAAAGCCGACCCTGAGGTCGGCTTTTCTAAATTTGGCGGTGAGGGAGGGATTCGAACCCTCGATACGTTGCCGTATACACACTTTCCAGGCGTGCTCCTTCAGCCACTCGGACACCTCACCAAATTTTCGTTCGCTGCGCTGTTGCGCTGGAACGGGGCGTAATTTAGGGGAAATGGCTGGGCGGGTCAACCATTTTTCCCCTTATTTTTCATAATCTTTCTCGAGTGCCTAACCCTTGAACAGAAAGCCGTTTTTTTAATCCGATTCAGGGCTTGTCGAGGATGATCAGGCTGTCCGGCAGCTCGTTCTGGTCACGGGTTGCAGGGAAGGCGTCGGTCAGAATGGCGCTGGTGCGCTCCACACACTCCAGAAAACCTTGCTCGATCTCGTTGTTGCGTACCCGCATCACGAAGTCGTTGATGATCTCCTGCCACTGGCTGTTGTCGATATGCTGGGCAATGCCGTCATCCACCAGGATCTCGACATAGTGCTCGGCGGCCGAGACAAAAATGAGCACCCCCAGACGATCGCGGGTGCGGTGCAGCCCCTGCTCGACAAATTGCAGGCGAGCCATCAGGGCGGCCCTGTGCTGGCGTACCTGTTTCGGGATCAGCCGCATCTTGATAGGGGTCCAGTGGAACAGCAGGCTCAGCAGCAGCCAGACTGACCACTGCACCAGCAGGATCTCGTACCAGCCGAGCCAGAAGCCAAGCTGGAATACCAGCAGCGGGGTCAGCATAGCCAACAGAGCGGCCCAGAGGGTGGGAATATAGCGATATCCATCGCTGGCCGGGGCCAGCACGGTCACCAGTTCGGCATCCGTGGCCTGTTCGGCTTGTCTGACCCTGGCCTGAAGCGTGTGATAAAACTGTTTGGAAATCATGTTGTCGTCTCTTAATCCCTGTTACCAACCACCAGAGGCACCACCGCCTCCAAAACTGCCGCCACCGCCGCTGAAGCCACCGCCAGAGCGGTTGCCAAAGGAGCCAGCTCCAAATCCCCCTGCCATGTAGGCCGAACGACGTCGCCCGCCCGGGCCACCACCGCCTCCTCGCAGGTTATGGAGCACGATCATCGCAATCACCATCAGGATGAATAACCAAGGGCCACCGAGTTTGTCCTCCTTGCTGGCGTTGTCGGTCGGCTGATACTGACCGCCCAGCGCCTGCATGATGGCCTGACTGCCGGCAACGACCCCGGCCACCATGTCACCCCGTTTGAACGCTGGCAGGATCCGGGTCTGAATGATGTTGGCGGCAATGGCATCGGGCAGATCACCTTCCAGCCCATAGCCTACTTCGATGCGAACCTTGCGCTCGTCCTGAGCGATGAGCAGAAGGACGCCGTTGTCCTTGCCTTTCTGTCCGATCCCCCAGTGCCGGCCCAGCTGATAGCCATACTCTTCGATAGTCTCGCCCTGCAAGCTGTCGACGGAGACCACGACCAACTGGATGCCACTGCGCTTTTCAAAAGCGGCCAGCTGCTGGGTCAGCTGGTGGGCCTGTTTGCGGGACATCAGACTGGCTTCATCCACCACCCGCCCGCTCAGCGTCGGGAAGTCCGGTGCTGCTTGCAGGGCACTGGCCCAGAGCAGCAGACAGGGAAGAAACCAGCGCAGCATCATGTTCATTGGAAGCTCACCTTGGGTGCTTCATCCGCTCCGGGTTTGGCACTGAAGCTGGGTTTTGCCTCCAGATCGGAGTAGAGCATCTTGTGCCAGATCACTCCGGGGAAGGTGCGGATTTCGGTGTTGAACTGGCGCACCGCCTCGATATAGTCGCGGCGGGCTACGGCAATACGGTTCTCCGTCCCTTCCAGCTGGGCTTGCAGGGTGAGGAACTGTTGATCCGCCTTGAGCTCAGGATAACGTTCCACGACCACCATCAAGCGGGAGAGGGCGCTGGTGAGCTGATTCTGCGCCGCTTCAAACTCCTTGAGCTGGGCCGGGTCGCTCACCTGCAGGCTGCCAACCCGGGCGCGGGCATCGGTGACCGCCTTGAGGGTCTCCTGTTCATGATTGGCATAGCCTTTTACGGTTGCTACCAGATTGGGGATGAGATCTGCCCGGCGCTGGTACTGGTTTTCAACCTGTCCCCACGTGGCCTTGACCTGCTCATCCAGCGTCGGGATGTTGTTCATGCCGCAGCCGGTCAGGCTCAGCAGCAGGGTCAGAGTCAGGAGGCTCTGCGTGGTTTTGCGCCAGATTGATATGGCCATCTTGTCGTTCTCCATCATTAATGGCTTGCGAAACAGGGAACCACCATAACAGCTTGGGGTCAGTTGCGACAACGCGCGGGCAGCACAGGCATCTTGTTGATACTGGACACCTTGGGCAGCTGTGGTTTGTCTTTCAGCCAGGAGGCCAGCTCGGCTCCGCAGCCGTTACCGGGGGGAATAGGTGCTTGCTGCTCGCAATCAGGACTTCCCGCCGGGCAGCGCAGCCGCACGTGAAAATGGCTGAAGTGGCCAACCCAGGGGCGAAGCTTGGCAACCCAGGCTTCATCACCAGCCTGCTGGCAGACCGCCGACTTGATTACCGGATTGACAAAGATGCGGGCCACCTCGGGTTTGCTGGCCGCCAGCCGCAACAGGGTGAGCTGTTGCGGCCCGAAGCGGCCCGGCAGCATCTTGTAGCTGGGTTCGTCGATGAGCGCCCACTCCTTGGGGGCATCCTGCTCCCATTTGCTGATGGGGCGGTTGGCCATGCGAAACCAGATATCGGCATCAAGGCCGGTCTGGTGGCTGCGATGGCCGGTGGTAAAGGGGCCACCATGGGCCATCGCCAGATCGGCGATGTAGAGATCCGGCAATCCGGCCATCCGGGTCTGGTTGGCCAGTGTCTGCAGATAGTGGATGAGATCGGGATGGCCGTAGTAACGTAGCCGCTTGGTGCGGATCACCTGATAGCCAGGGCCCTCCAGCGGCAGTGCCATTCCGTTTTTGAGGCAGCCTGCGGTGTATCCGCCGATCGCTTCGGCTTGCAACACAGTAGCCAGTAACAGGGACGTCAGCATTTGCGTGCTCCTTGTCTTACTTCGAGTCGGCTGAGCAGAATAAACAGACTCAAACATATCAACAAATAGGCAGCCGCCACCAGCAGCCAGATCTCGTAAACCAGCCCGCTCGAGTTGGCCATCTCGGTACCGACGAAGGTGAGCTCCTGCACCGAAATCAGCGAAACGATGGCCGTATCCTTCACCAGTGCGATGAGCTGGCCGGTGAGGGGAGGCAACATCAACAGCATCGCCTGCGGCAGGATCACATGGCGCAACCTCACCCAGGGGGATAACCCGAGGCTGTGGGCCGCTTCCCACTGTCCTTGGGGGATGGCGGCAAGACCGGCGCGGACGATCTCGGCAACGAAGGCCGCGCTGATCATGCCGACGCAGAGGGTACCGGAGATGAGGTTCTCCCAGCGAGCCGGCGGGCCAAACAGCACTTCCAGCCAGGTGGGAATTGAGATGTTGCCGAGCCAGCTTGAGAGACCACTCGCAGGCAACAGTTGGTTGGCGATAAAGAAGTAGAAGATGAAGATAAAGACCAGCGGCGGCAGATTGCGGATGAGCTGGATAAAGAGGGTGGCCGGCAGAACCAGAAACGGGCGACGACTGAACGCCGCCACCCCCAGTGCAGTGCCGAGCAGCAGCGCCAGCACCATGCCAAGCAGCGCGATACGCAGGGTTGTAAGCAGACCGCTGAAAAAGTAGGGCGTCTCGCCGCGGGGGCCATGCGTAAAGAGCTGCGCGAAGGCATCGTGCCAGTGCCACTCATAGGCGACCCCTATGTGGATGCGGCTGGCCAGCCAGAGTCCCGCCAGTGCCAACAACAGCACTATGACTCCGTCCAGCCAGCTGAATCGTTTGAGAGTACGGCTTATCAAGCGTTGCATCAGGGGTTGGCGACCTGTGATTCCCATGCCAGCGACTTGAACCAGTAGTCGTGACGGGCCTTGAGCCAGCCATCGGCCTGACGGGCGGCGATCCACTCGTTGAACTGTTCGGCCAGCGCGTCATCCCCCTTGCGCAGGGCAAACCCCTCATCGCCCTGAGCCAACTGCTTGGCAAAAGGCATGAACAGGGCATCGGGGTGGCGCAGCGTCTCCTGCTCCGGTTTTGGCGAGGAGGAGAGAGCGCCGTGGGCGCGACCGTTCAATACCTCCTGAAATACCTGAGATTCATCGTCAAACTGGCGCAGGGTTGCCTTGGGGAAGTTGGCCTTGGCCACCTGTACCGGCGATGCGCCCCGGCGTACCGCCAGGATCACCCCGCGCTGGTTGAAGTCAGCGATGGTTTTTTTCTCTTTGGCCAACGTGCTGGAGGCGGCCAGCTGGACGCCCGAGTGGGAATAGGGGTGAGTGAAGCGCACGCTCTTCTCCCGCTCCGGGGTGATGGTGAGGCCACCGATGATGACGTCGTACTTTTTCGCCAGCAGGGAGGGGATAATGCCATCCCAAGCGGTGGGTACAAACTCCACTTGCCAGCCGAGATCGGTGGCGAGGCGCCGGGCGACATCGATCTCAAAGCCGATCAGCGCACCTTGTTTGTCCCGCATCGCCCAGGGGGCGAAGGTGGACATGCCGACCCGCAGGGTGCCGCTCTGCTCGATCCGGGCCTGGGTAGCGGAAGGGGCCGTGTCTGCATGTGCCGGTGTCAAGAGGGTCGCCAGCAGCAGGGCGGCACCCGATAGCGCGGTTTTGATGGAAATCGTCATGATTGGCGTCCTTGTTGTTCCGGATCCAGATGCCGGGCGAGCAGCCGGGCACAGCCGGAGAGGGTCAGCGTTAACAGCAAATAGAGGGCGGCCACGGTGAACCACACCTCGAAAGTCAGAAATGTATTGGCCACCAGAGTACGGCCTTCGTTGGTCAGATCGAAGATGGCAATGACGCTGACCAATGCCGAATGTTTGATCAGCGATACCAGCTCGTTGGTGAGGGGCGGCAGTGTGATGCGCACCAGCTGCGGCAGGATCACCTTGCGCAGGGTAATGGCCCGCGACAGGCCGAGGGTACGCGCTGCCTCCCACTGGCCTTGGGGGATCGCCTTGATCCCCGCCCGCAGCACTTCGGCGGTGAAGGCGCCCTGATAGAGAGAGAGGCTCAGCACGGCGCAGGTCAGCGGCGCCAGCCCCAGCATGGGGCCGAGCAGGAAGTAGAGAATATAGAGCTGTACCAGTTGTGGCGTTGTTCGCACCAAGCCCAAATAGGTGATGGCAAGCAGTGGCCCAAGGCGGGAGGGGAGCAGACGCAGACTCACCACGCAGATCCCGACCACCAGCGTACCGAGCAAACTGAGCAGCGCGACCTGCAAGGTCACCAGCAACCCGTTTAGCAGGGGACCGGCATAAAAGGTTCCTTCATCCCATTCGCCTAAAAAAGGCAATACGCGTGGCCACTGCCACTCATATCCCATCGCTTGCGCACCGCTATATATGCTCCAGCCGAGCAGCAGAGAGAGCACAAGAGTGCCACAGAGCCAGCCGAGCAGCCGCACGGGTTTTGCGTTAGTCATGGTAGCTGAGTACCTGCTCCAGAAAGGCTCTGGTTCGCGGCTGGGTCGGGTTGCCAAACAGCTGGGCGGGTGGGGCCGATTCGATGATCCGCCCCTCGTCCATAAAGATGACCCGATCCGCCACCTGACGGGCAAAGCCCATCTCGTGGGTGACGCAGATCAGGGTCATGCCCTCGTCCGCCAGCTCGCGGATCACATCCAGCACTTCGCGGATCATCTCGGGATCGAGGGCCGAGGTGGGCTCGTCGAACAGCATCAACTCAGGCTGCATGCAGAGGGAGCGGGCGATGGCGACCCGTTGCTGCTGACCACCGGAGAGCTGATGGGGGTATTTGTCAGCCTGTGCCTGAATGCGTACCCGCTCGAGCAAGCCGAGAGCCCTCTCCCGCGCAGCCTGTGGCGACAATCCCAGGGTATGCATCGGTGCCACCATCAGGTTTTCCAACACCGTCATATGGGAAAAGAGGTTGAATTGCTGAAATACCATGCCGACCCGCCCCTTGAGGCGGCGCACATAGGCGGGGCTTACCGGTTCGCCAAAGAGGGATAGCTGGCCGCTATCGATCCCCTCCAGCCCGTTGATGGTGCGGATCAGGGTCGATTTGCCGGAGCCAGAGGGGCCGCAGATAACCCACTTTTCTCCCCGCTCTATGGTGAGGTCAATCTGATTGAGGGCCTGAAAGTCGCCGTAGAATTTGTTGACGCCACAGAAGCGTACGCAGGGTTGCGAGCTGAGCAAGGAGCAGGTTCCACTGAGAATCATTTACGCCATGGTATTGATTTTATAGGAGGATGACAAAGAAAAGCCCCTTGTCAGTGGCGCTATGGCTATTCACAATGGCGCCATTTCGTGATGACAGGAGCTTTTCATGCCTATTACATCCTTGCTGGCCAACAAGCAGGTACAACTGCTGATGCCGCCGGCACTCCGCTATCGCTGCGTCATTTTTCTGCTGTTGCTGGTGAGCTGGAGCGTGGTGGCGGTCTCCTTGTGGGATGGTCGGGAGGGGATGGCGCTGCTCAACTGGGTCGGTACCATCTTCGGCGGCATCATCGCACTGATGGTGGCCCTGCCACGCAGCTGGCAACCGTGGCGGCTGGCAGAGCTTGGCTGGGATGAGGCTCACATCTATCTGCTCAATGGCAACAAGAACGAGGCGTTGGCGGTGCCGCGTAACCAGCTGGTTGCCATCGAACAGGAGCGGCGGGTAGGTCATGATGGCCAGTGGCTCGATTTCAGTCTGGATCTGCAGTTGAGCGAGCCTGAACTTGCCGCTGCCATGGCTCTGCTGGATCTCAAGGCGGGTGAGCTGCATCTGGTCAGCCCCTCTGTCTATCGCTTCGGGTTTAAACGGGCCTGGCATGGTCGCCGCGCTCTGCTGCAGCAGCTGGCGGCGTTGCAGCCAGCCTGAACAGACTATTTTCTCGACAATTCCCGGTAAAGCTCGGATACTGCCAGTGACTCGAATTGATCTTGTCTGCACTGTTCACCCAAGAGATCAATCACTTGAAAACAGTGTGGAGAGAGCCACGGCATGAAGCCATGGCAGGGCTGGCATAGGGGTTGTGCCCTTACCGTTATGCTGGTGATTGCATAGAGAAGGCACCTTGAATCGAGAGTGGATGGCATGAAGATTTACGTAGGTAATCTGTCGTACCGCATGACGGCCGACGAACTGAAAACTCTGTTCAGCCAGTTTGGACAGGTCGACAAGGTTGATATCATCATCGACCGCGATACAGGCCAGTCAAAGGGGTTTGGTTTCATTGAAATGCCGGCCAACGCTGACGCTGAAAAGGCGATTGCGGGCCTGCATGGCACTGAAGTTGGTGGGCGCACCGTAACGGTCAACCAGGCCAAACCGAAGACAGATGCCCCCCGTGGCCGCCCTCAGCAGCGCCATCGCTAAGGTGCCTCAGTAATGCAAAACGGCATGGATTATCCCCATGCCGTTTTTGTTTCTGGTGGTTTTCGCCCGGATCAGGGTACGTCGTAACCGAGCGCAGCCTTGCGAATGCGAAACCACTGTTGACGATCAAGTTTGATGGACTCCGATGCTACGGTGGCAGCAATCCGTTCCCGCTTGCCTGAACCGATCAGTGGCAGCGGCTGGCTTGGCAGCATCATGACCCAGGCATAGACCACCTGTTCGATGGTCTGGGCCCCCACTTCAGCGCGGATCTGCTCAAGCTCTGCTCGCAGTGGCTCGCAAGCGTGATCGTTGAACAGCCGGCCACCGCCCAGGCATGACCATGCCATCGGTTTGATATTGAGCTGTTGGCATTGGTCCAGAGTGCCATCGAGCGTCCCCTCCTGATGCAGCGGCGAGATCTCCAGCTGGTTGGTTACCAGCGGGAAGGGGAGGCGGGATTGCAGCAGTTCAAATTGGCGTGCGGTGAAGTTGGAGACACCGGCATGCTTGATCTTGCCAGCCTGCTTCAGGGTGATGAAGGCATCGGCGACCTCATCGGCGTTCATCAGGGGGTCCGGACGGTGGATCAGCAGCAGATCCAGATAGTCGGTGCCGAGCTTGTGCAGCGAGGCGTCGGCACTGGCGATGATATGGGCCTTGCCGGTGTTGTAGTGGTTGAGAGCGTGCTGCGGTTTGGCGGTGAGGGCGATACCGCACTTGGTGACGATCTCCATCCGGTCGCGCAGGGAAGGCTCAAGACGCAGAGCGTTGCCAAAGGCCTCCTCGCACTGGTAGCCACCGTAGATGTCGGCGTGATCGACAGTGGTAACTCCCAGATCCAGATGGTATTTCATCAGATCGAGCAGGGCGGCCGGGGTGAGATGCCACTCCATCAGGCGCCAGTACCCCATGATGATGCGGGAGAAGGTGGGGCCTTGCGGATGCAGGCTGACGCGGGATACAGACATTGTTGACTCCTTGAAAGGTCAGAAGGATAAATTGCGACTGCCGGCATCTTGGCCCCATGTCGCTGGCAAAGCAATAATGTGGGTTGGCACGGTTCGTACTTTAGTTCTGATTGGAGAGTGATAGATGGATGGGTTTGCCGAGCGGCTGCAGAGTCTCATCGGAGAGGGGAGTATCAGCGCCTTTGCCCGCAAGGTAGGATTGAGCGAGGCGCTGATCCGCAAATACCTGAAAGGGGCCGAGCCCGGGTTGGCGCGGGCCAACCAGATTGCGATGGGGGCCAACTGTTCGCTCGAATGGCTGGCAACCGGCTGCGGTTATCTCTATCGACAGGCTGAAGTTGTGGATAGAGAGGCGCTCGGGGCGGCGCAGCAACTGCTCCGGGAGCAGCAACCCGAGGCCGTGCTGCCGGATGAGGAGGCACTGGTGATCCTGCTCGCCTACTACCAGTTTTTGCGCACCCATAAAAAGGGCGACGGGTTTCTCGATCTGGCGCTGGCCCGCGAGTTTGGCCGGCACATCGGAGAAGCTTAGGTAGGTTAACGAGCGGTGTTCAGGCCGGGTCACGGGCCGTGATTATTCTGATACGCTCTAAACAAATTCATGAACCAGGGAATGGCGATGAGTTATCTGATCCTCGGAAGCGGTGCGCTTGGCTCGGCGCTGGCAAGAGAGCTGATGGCAAGGGATGAGACTTTTCTGCTGGCTGGGCGCGACTATCCAAAAGGGATTCCTGTCGGATCCTTTTTCCCGCTGCAGGAGGTCGACGTCATCTCGTTTGATGCGCTGTTTACGACCTATGATGTGGATCCGCTCCCCTCCGTCGTCATCAACACCATAGGTCTGCTCCATGATGCCCGCTCCATGCCGGAGCGACGGGTGGAGGAGGTCGTGCCCAAGTGGTTGTGTGACAGCCTGCTGGCCAATGCCTGGCCGACGCTGGCTTTGGCGGCGCGTCTGAGCCGGATGATGAAGGATGATCACAAGGTCTGGCTCTGTGCCATCTCGGATCTGGCGGGCTCTATCAGTACCAACGAGTCGGGGGGGCGCTACAGCTATCGGATGAGCAAGGCGGCGCTTGATATGGGGGTGAAGACCCTCGCACTTGAGTGGGCGGAGCGTTTTGCACAGGCGGGGGTGATTGCGGTCGCGCCCGGCTTGATGGACTCTCCGATGAATGCTCCCTTTCTGGCTGAACTGCCTGCCGACCAGCTGCAGGATCCTGCCGAGGTGGCGAGCAAGCTGCTCAACCTCATCGATGGCTTGTCTTTGTCTCAATCGGGTCAGCTACTGGATCTCAATGGTCAGCAACTCCCCTGGTAAAGGGAGTTGTATGGCTATCTGTGCCCCCGTTTACCTCACATAATCCGGCCTCTCCCCTTGCCAAACGGGGGGGCCATGGCTAACGTCACTCTCCTGTTTCAGGAGGGATCTCATGCGCGATATCGATTTACGAAGTGATACGGTTACCCAGCCGACTGATGCCATGCGTCAGGCCATGCTCCATGCCGAAGTCGGTGACGATGTTTACGGCGAAGATCCGAGCGTCAATGCGCTGGAAGCATATGGGGCCAAGTTGCTTGGCAAGCAGGCTGCTCTGTTTGTGCCATCGGGAACCATGTCCAATCTGCTGGCGGTCATGAGCCATTGCCAGCGCGGTGAAGGCGCCATTCTTGGTGCTGGCGCCCATATCTACCGGTTTGAAGCACAGGGGAGTGCGGTGCTCGGCTCTGTGGCACTGCAACCGCTGCCCATGCAATGTGATGGCACCCTGGCCTTCGACGACATCAAGGCCGCTCTGGCGCCTGATGATGCACATTTTGTCCAGACTCGCCTTATCTGTCTTGAGAACACCCATAACGGCAAGGTGCTACCACTCTCCTACCTGCAAGAAATGGGGGCCTTCGTTGCCAAGCATGGTCTGAAACTGCATCTCGACGGGGCCCGGCTGTTCAATGCAGCCGTTGCCAGCGATACCCCGGCGGAGGTTATTGCCGCGCCGTTTGACAGCATCTCGATTTGTCTTTCCAAGGGGCTGGGTGCGCCGGTGGGATCTCTGCTTGTCGGTGATCGTGACTTTATCGCCCGGGCGCGTCGTCTGCGCAAAATGGTAGGTGGTGGCATGCGTCAGGCGGGGATGCTGGCACAAGCAGGCCTGTTTGCCCTCGAGCAACATGTTGCGCGCCTGGCCGATGATCATCGCCGAGCCAAACGGTTGGCCGAAGGGTTGGCTGCGCTGCCGGGCATCGAGCTGGATCTTTCGCTGGTACAGAGCAACATGGTATTTCTGCGCCTTGCCAAGGGGGAGCCGGCACAGCTGCTCGCTTTTATGAAGGAGAGGGGCATTCTCTTCTCCGGTTATGGCGAACTGCGGCTGGTGACCCATCTGCAGATCAATGACGACGATATCGAAGAGGTGATCGACGCCTTTACCGAGTATCTCGGGGCGCGTTGATAGCGCTTGGTGATAAAGACTCTCGTTTATAGCGAGACTTGTTTATATCGAAATAAAACAGGGCGCCACGGCGCCCTGTTTTATTAGTCGCACGCTCAAGCCTGCCGCTGGCCGCTCATCAGCATGGCTTCATCAGTGGCATCGTAGATCATCACCGCGATGTGGGTGACCTGACCACCGAAATCGGCGAGTGGCACCAGAGTCAGATTCTGGAACATATGGGGGGCCGAGCCGGTGATGGGGCGGTAGTTGGAGAAGCGCAGCAGATAGGGTTTCTGTTCCCAGGTGCTGAAGGCGCGGTTGTTCAGCTTGAACACCATATTGGCCTTGCGCTCGAACCAAGCTTGATCCACATCGGGGAAGAGCTCGAACAGCACGCCATCGCGGACTTCGCCAGCCAGCCGTCCGCTGTGGCTCTCCATAAAGCCGTTCCATACCTGAACCTTGTACTCCTTGTCGAGCACCACCAATCCGACGTCCAGGTTCTGGACTATGTTCATCAACCAGTGAAATTCGCGGATTTCCATAGTCACTCCTAGAGCATGTGCATGATTTTGTTGTTCATGGTGGCGATGGAATCTTCGGTAAACAGCAGCAGCAGATCGCACTGTACCGCGTAATCCTGGATCCGGTAGTTGATCTCGATGGCGAGCGTGCGGCGCCAGCGGCTCTTGTTGGTGTTGATCAGCTCGTTGATGGGTCTGTGCTGGCCGAGCACCACTGGATGGCCCTGACTGAAGGGGGTGTCGAGCTGGTTGGCGTAGCCGCGCAGGAAGGCACCGATCAGTACGTTGGCGGTATCCATCAGCAGCTCCAGCTCGGCAGTGCGATCCAGCGTTCCCTGATGGTTCATCAGCTTGGCCAAATCTTTAAAGCTGGAGTCATGGAACAAGATCAGCGCTTCGCCTGCGATCCCCGCTCCGATAAAGCCCTGACAGACGGCGGAGAGGGTATCCGAGTCGGCGGCGGCAGAAAGGGCCATATGCAACTCTGATACTTCCAGCACGTTGACGTTCGGGATCGGCAATACCACGAAGGCGTTGAGCAGCCGGGCCAGCAGGTCGGCGGCCTGGCCCATGGAGACGTTGGCCAGCTCCTGATAGACGTCGCGGATCTCCGGAGTGATCTTGACGCCTGCATCGGCGACGACGCCACCGGTTGGCGCCGCAGCCGTTGCGGCTGTGTTGCCTGGCTCTGCGCTCCAGAAACCGTGCTGTTTGAGCAGGGCAAGCAGGGTTTCGGGGGCGGCGGGTTTCTTGATGAAATCGAGTGCGCCCAGCCCCATCACCCGTTGATAGGCCTCTGGCTGGATGTCGCCGGAGACGACGATGACCTTGTTGCGCAGCCCTTCCCGCTGGAGCGTCTCCAGCACACCATAACCATCCATTTCCGGCATGGTGAGGTCGAGAAAGATAAGGTCACCATGGCCCATCAGCACCTGCTCGATCCCTTCGAGACCATTGGCTGCATAGTGCAAGTCGACTTTCCAGTCGGCGGGGAGGGCCCGCGCCAACTGTTTGCGGGCGAACCCGGAGTCATCACAGATCAATACATTCATGGTGTTAGGCAGGCTCTGTTGGCAAGGAGTGCTATTAAGTGTGGCCCGCTAACGGTCAGATGCAATGGGTGAGGGTATCACCTTGTGAAAATTGATTGTCCCACTGTCTGTTGCGATAGCGCGCGGAATATTTTTCAACAAATTCAGCAAACATCTTAACACGCAACGGGGCGAACTGGTGCTGGCAGCAGAGCATGTAGAAGGGGCGATTGCCGGTTTGCCAGTCGGGCAGCACCGGGCGCAACTGCTCATCCTGCAAGAAGCTATGCACGTAGTGGAGCGGGGCATTGACGATCCCGAGGTGGCGTCTGGCGGCACGCACGGCCGCCTGAGTCTGGTTAACCGCCAGCTTGGCCCCCCGTTTGATGCAGACAAGCTGCCCCTCTTTGTCGGTCAGCTGCCAGTGCTGGTGAGGCCAGCAGTAGATGAGATCGTGCTCTTCCAGCTGATTGGGGTGAGCTGGTGTCCCTTTTTTGGCCAGATAGAGCGGTGAGGCAAAGAGTCCGTACTCGATATGGCCAAGACAGCGCGCATTGGGCAGGGATTGGGGCAGCTCGCCGTTGAAGAAGACCAGGTCCCGGTCATTATCAAACAGGTGCTGGTGATCGTTGGTCTGGGAGATCTCGAATTGCACTGCGGGATAGTGCAACCCGAACTCGGCCAGCATATCGATCAGGATGGTATTGGAGAGGGCGATGGGCGCAGCAATCCGGATAATGCCGGAGATGTCGGCCTCTTTGCCCCGGATCTCGCCGGTGGCCTGTTCGATTTCGCCAAGCGGGGTGCAGAGGCGCTCATAGTAGCGCAGCCCCTCGTCGGTCATCCGAAGTTTGCGGGTCGAGCGGTGTAGCAGGGAACATCCCAGATGCTCTTCAAGCTGGGATATGCGTCGACTGATGGTGCCTGTTGGCATGCCCAGTGCGGCTGCGGCGTGGGAGAAACCTCCCTCTTGCACCACCTTGACGAACAGGTAGAACTCTTCGATGTGCTTCATAAACGCTGTTCTTGGTGTAACAAGGGGGCACCTTAAAAAGAGCATTCAGGGTTGGCAAGCGTAATTCAGCGTTTAATTGATCTGGGTTCGATTTCTATTGATACTATTTTGTTACTCACTTATAGGTAGCGTGAAGGCCGGCTGCTGGTACGGGCAGGAGAGGTTAGTTTCGCTGGGTGCTGATTGGCGATACAAGGATGTGCTGATCTGCAAAACAGCCGTTATCTCTTGCCAGAAACTGCAACCGGAGGGTGACAGAGGGGATGATCGCTCCCTCTGGTCGGCTATTTTCCGTCGCAAGAAAATGTGAGCCAGGTCATATATTCGCAGTTTTGTCTCTTTTCAAACATCACCTGAATTTATGAACCGACATTTTGACGTGATTGCTTCATTTTTGCACATGCTGGCGTCTTTTTGTCTGTTTAACCATCCGCTTGGTTAATTAATGAAAGTTTTATCGCAGAGTAGAGCGAGAGTTATTGTTTTTGATTAGTTTATTGATAGTAAAGATATTGTATTGAATTGAAAAATTGACCTGTATGGTCTCGAGTGAGCAACTCTTAGTGCTTGTTTTATCTGAGAAAAAAAGATAAAAATCGAGCAGACAATGTTTTTTGACAGAGTGAGCTTCGGATTGCGTCATTGCCGATAATTCAAGATATGCTGCTCTGTCGTCGATATATGAAATGGTTTTCCTGCTCTTGACCATGGTTAGTGAGATACGAGTCGAGAGATATTTGCATCTTGCATTCTGCCTGTAGCAGCTTGCGTGATCCGTTTTCCGGTGGCCAGTGACCCTTCCGCATGAATGACATTAACCAGATGAATACGCTTGATGAACGGTTACTGAAAACCATGGACGTGCTGCATACACCGATCTGGGTGTATGACATCGAGCATCACCATATTTTCTGGGCAAACCGTGCCGCACTCTTGGTGTGGGAGGCTGCCTCCCTCGACGAGTTGTGCGCGCGGGATTTCTCTGCCGATATGGCAACCGCCATCGATCTGCTGCTGCAGCGCTATCTCGGCGATTTTCAGCTGGGGCGCAGCTACAACGAGTGGTGGACCCTCTCTCCAAAGGGGATCAAAAAGCAGATCTATCTGCGTCTTTCCGGGGTGCAGATCGCGGGGCGTTTGATGATGATGACCGAGGCGGTGCTCGACTCGGATACCCTCTATCAGGAATCTTCTCTGGCGACTGGCGATACCCTGGCCTGTCTGTTTGACAGCAAAGGGGCGTTCGAGAGTGGCAATTACCACTTCGAGATGTGCTTTGGCCACCGGATCACCCAGCTCTCCCAGGTTTTTGCCAACAAGGATGGCGGCTTTTACCAGAAGCTGTCCCGTCTTGATGAGGTAGTAACCGAGGGGGAGTGCCGAACCCTCAAGGGGATGCGCTGGTTCCAGTATCAGTTCCGTTATATCCAGCAAGGGGCGCGGATCCTGCTCACAATGCGGGATATCACCGATCGCAAACTCGAAGAGCTGGAGCATCGCCACCTTGCCTGGCACGACTCCCTGACTGGATTGCTCAACCGCTATGGCTTGATGAAATCCCTCGAGGCCTATTGCGGCTTGGGTGAGCGTTTTGCGCTGGTCTTTATGGATCTGGATAACTTCAAGCTGGTCAACGACAACTACGGCCACAAGGCGGGCGATCGCCTGCTGGAGCGGGTCGCCGGTCGTCTCAAGCAGATTTGTCCGCGAGATGTGGAGCTGGCGCGCCTTGGTGGAGATGAGTTCACTGCGTTGGTACCGCTTGGCAGCAATGGCGAACGGGCTCAGGAAATCGCCGATCAGATGCTCTCCCAGATGACGCGCCCGCTGCAACTGAGCGGTCTGCCGGAAGTGACCATTGGCGGCAGTATCGGTATTGCCATCTATCCCGATGACGCGGATGACGGTGACAACCTGATCACCCGGGCCGATATGGCCATGTATCAGGCCAAGCAGATGGGACGGCTGCGTTGGCAGCGTTTTACTCCCAGCATGCAGCAGACCCTGCAGCGCAAGTTGAACCTCAAGCAGTTCCTGGCCAAGGCAATTGGCCGACAGGAGCTGAGTCTCTGTTACCAGCCGCAGGTGGATACAGCAAAAGGCGCACTGATTGGCTACGAAGCGCTGCTGCGCTGGTACAACCCGATACTGGGTCATGTTTCACCAGTCGAGTTTATTCCGCTGGCCGAGGAGATGGGGCTGATCCGCGAGATCGGCAGCTGGGTGCTTGGCACCGCGCTGGCTCAGGTGGCGCAGTGGGAAAAGCAGTTTGGCAAGCGAGTGCCCGTTTCGGTGAATCTCTCCGGTTTCCAGCTCTCTTCCTCGTTGCCGGTGCAGGTGCGTCAGCAGCTTGAGCTGTATGGCGTTGAGGCATCGCTCCTGACTCTGGAGCTGACCGAAACCGTATTGATGCTCGATATGAAGGGGTGTCTCGGTATTCTGGATGCCTTGAGCGATCAGGGGATCAATATTGCTATCGACGACTTCGGCACTGGCTACTCATCACTGGCCTACCTTAATCGGCTGCCTATCGACACCATCAAGCTGGATCGCTCCTTTGTGGTCGGGCTTAATCTGCCGGTGATCCGGGCGACAGCCGCCATGGCCACCAGCCTTGGTCTCGGCATCATGGCTGAAGGGGTAGAGGAGCCACATGAGCTTGATGCGCTGCAGACTCAGGGGTGCCATGTGTTCCAGGGCTATCTCTTCAGCAAGCCGCTGACGGTTGCGCAAGTCGAGGAGAGTGGCTTTGTGGTCGAGTGCCCGGTAGGGCGTTATCCACTGGTAAGCATTTGAATGGCAGGATAGTGGATGTGCGTCAGGCCACAATTTGGCATTTTATATTGAATTAATTAATCGAAATTAATCGATTCTTTGCAGTGCGTCATAGGTGTTAACTGTAAGGATTGCTAGCATGCGGCCTCATTTCTAGGGAAAGGAGTATCGCAATAATGAGTCATGCTGCAACCAAGGCCCGCCCGGCCAGCCCACCCAGTGGCTGGCTGAACCGTTTCCTCAATGGCGTCGAGAAAGCCGGGAACAAGTTACCCGACCCCGCCATGCTGTTTCTCTACGCCCTGCTGATCGTCTGGGTCGGCTCCTGGGTGTTGTCCCAATTCCAGTTTGATCTGGTCAATCCCCGTACTGGCGAAGCGGTAGTGGTGAACAACCTGCTGACCGGCGCCGGTCTTGCCGAGTTTCTCTCCACCATGGTCACGACCTTTACCGGCTTTGCCCCGTTAGGCATCGTGCTGGTGGCCATGCTGGGGGTAGGGGTGGCCGAGCAGTCCGGTTTCATCAATACCGGCCTGAAAAAGCTGCTGAAAGTGACCCCGGCCCGTTTCCTCACCCCCATGTTGATCCTGGTGGCCATCGTCAGTCATACCGCAGCAGATGCGGGGTATGTGCTGGTGATCCCGATTGGCGGCATCATCTTCCACGCCGCGGGGCGCCATCCGCTGGCGGGTATCGCTGCCGCGTTTGCCGGTGTTTCAGGCGGTTTTGCCGCCAACTTCCTGCCATCCGGTGGCGATGCCTTGCTGCAGGGCTTTACCCAGTCAGCTGCCCAGATCCTTGACCCGGAGTACATGGTCAATACCCTGTGCAACATCATCTTTACCGGTGCATCCTCCCTGCTGATCATCTGCGTCGGCTGGTTTGTCACCGAGAAGGTGGTAGAGCCCCGTCTCAAGCATGTCGCGCTCAACGATGATCTGGAAAGTGCTGATGAAATGGGCAGCTACACCAAACAGGAGAGCCGTGCTTTCAACTGGGCCGGGTTTGCCATGCTGGCTGCCATCGTGCTGCTGGCGCTGGCGCTCTCCCCGAGCGATTCCCCGCTGCGTGCTGCCGATGGTTCGCTGACCACCTTTGCCGCTCCCGTGATGAAGTCCATCGTGCCGCTCATCTTCCTGCTCTTTATCCTGCCGGGGATTGTCTACGGCTTCGTGGCGGGCAACTTCAAGAGTGGCAAGGATGTGATCGACGCCATGTCGGCCACCATGAACAAGATGGGCTCCTACATGGTGATGGCCTTCTTCTGCGCGCTCTTCATCAAGGCGTTTGGCGATTCCAATCTGGGCACCCTGCTGGCCCTTTCCGGTGCCGAGGTGCTCCATGCACTGGCGTTGCCCGGTGAAATCACCATTGTCGGAATGATCCTGCTGACTGCGACCGTCAATCTGGTGGTGGGGTCGGCATCCGCCAAGTGGGCGCTGATCAGCCCCATTCTGGTGCCGATGCTGATGGCTGTCGGGATCTCCCCCGAGCTGACCCAGGCGGCATACCGTGTCGGTGATTCCGCTTCCAATATCATCACCCCGTTGATGGTCTTCTTCCCGCTGGTGGTGGTCTATTGCCAGCAGTATGTGAAGAGCACCGGGATCGGCACTCTGGTCTCCATGATGCTGCCTTACTCGCTGGCCTTCCTGGTGAGCTGGACCATCTTCCTGCTGCTCTACTGGGCGCTTGGCTTCCCGCTCGGGTTGCAAGCACCGTATGTCTATCCTGCCCCCTGAACGGGGTATGCGAGGGAGCCTTGGGCTCCCTCGTTTTTTTCGCTATGGTGTTACCTCACTCTGGAGGTGCCATGAATCAGACCATCGATCTTATCCTTTCCCATCGTTCCATTCGTCAGTTTACTGCCGAGCCCATCAGCTCGCAGCAGCTGGACGCCATTCTGGCCGCCGCCCAGTCGGCATCGACCTCAAGTTTTCTGCAGGTGACCAGCATCATTCGGGTGACCGGGCCTGAAGCGCGCAAGCAGCTGGCACAATTGGCGGGCAATCAACCCTATGTTGAGCAGGCGGCGGAGTTTCTGGTGTTTTGCGCCGATTACCACCGCCACAGCCAGATAGTGCCAGATGCCCAGACCGGCTATGCAGAGCAGTTGCTGATCGGTGCCATCGACGGTGCCATCATGGGGCAAAATGCCCTGCTGGCAGCGCAGTCGCTGGGGCTGGGCGGGGTTTATATTGGTGGACTTCGCAATCATCCGGCCGAGGTGAGCGAGCTGCTGGGCTTGCCTGAACGGGTGATCCCGCTGTTTGGCCTCTGCCTCGGCCATCCAGCCCAGCAGCCTGAGCAGAAACCCCGTTTGCCACGGGCACTGGTTGTGCATCAGGAGCGCTATCAGCGCGAGCTGGATCGCGACTTGCTGGCTCACTACGATCAGCAGATTGAGGCCTACTATCAGGCTCGCAGCAGCAACAACAAGCAGCAGACCTGGAGCGGCCAGATCCGCGCCATCCTGACCAAGGAGTCCCGTCCTTTTATGCTGGGCTTCCTGCAATCCCGAGGCTTTAACCTCAAGTAATGAGCCTGATGGGCGATACTAAAAGGGAGCGTGCATCTTGTGCGCTCCCTCTTGATCCTGCCATCTCCCCGGGAGCTGCCGCCCAGCTTGGTGACAAATCGTGGGCAAGGGGGGATCTGCAGGCTACCTTAAGTGGGTAAGCTGTTGTAGGATCACGCAATTGGATTGGGACAGGGGTTTGAACATCCTATGATTTTAACTTTGGTATTGCTGTCTATTGGCGCACTCCTGTTTTTGGTTATCGCCTATAACGTGGTGCAGCAATATAAGCAGAAAGCTGAGTCGGACAAGCGCCACGCGGTTGCCAGACACAAAACGGTGGCTGACGAGACCGAAGAGGTGCTGCTGAACGTCAATCTGGTGCCCTTTTCCAAAAACATGGTGCTGCTGATGCAACACCGCATTCTGGATGCCTATCGCGCCATTGCCCAGGTGATGCCAAACAGCCAGATCAAGCAGCGCATCGTTGATGTGCAGACCCAGATCAAGAATGTGCAGGAGAACTACAGCGCGCAGGATGAGGGGCACTTCAAGACGCCCGAGTCCGATCGCCAAGCTATCCAGATGCTGCAGCTGGTCAAGAAGATGCGGGCCGTGCTGCGGGTCGAGCACAACAAGGGCAAGATTGATCCGCAAGGGTTTGCCCAGGAAGATCGCCGCCTTGAGCTGATGCAGCTGAAGATCAATATCTCGAATCTGGTCAAGCGGGCGATGGATGCCCGAATTCAGGGCCAGTACGGCACTTGCCGCCAGCTCTACACCAAAGGGCTCTCCGCCATGGCCAGCGTAGTGGACAAGGATCCCTATCTGCTGGCTCGAGAAGAGGATATGCGGCAGGGGCTCAAGGAGCTCGAAGAGCTGCAGCAGCAAAACAGCGCGCAGGATCTGCAAAACATCAAGGACAAGGAAGCCGACGAGCTCGATGTCCTGTTTCAACCCAAGAAGAAATGGTAAGCATGTCTCACCCACTCGATTCTACTCTGGGGCCGATGACCCCTTTTGTTGCCCGGTTGTTGGCTGAATTGGCCGAATGTGGCCTCTCTTTCACTGAACCTCACATCGATCATCTCTGCTATCGTGCCGCCACCTTGCCCGAATATCAGCACCTCAACGAGCTGCTGACGGGGGCGGGAGAGCTGCTGGTGGAGGGGATGATTGGTGGCCGCCCCATTGCTACTTATCAGCTGCATCAGCCAGTACTGGTCGGAGCGGTACGCGTTCCCTGCATCGAGCTGGCGGCGCCCAAACCGGGCCGCACTCATCAGGCCGGGCTTGAGCATATCGAGCTGGTGGTGCCTTCTCTTCAGACGCTGGTGGAGCGCCATCCCGAGCTTCCCTTCAAAACTGGCAACATGCTGGATAGTCGCAATCCCGATGTGGCGCTGATGCTGCCTTCTGGGCAGATCAAGTTTCACCTGCGCCCGCTGGCGGAGGTGATCGCCGAAGAGGTGGCGACAGGTGCAGTGGTGGCGGTACCTGACGACTATTTCGAGACCCACTAAGGGCTTGGAAGATTGATATCGGATGAAGAGAGGGGCACCCGGGTGCCCCTCTCTTTTTCTTTGCTTATGCGAAGTGGTGAGGCGTCAGCCCATGCTCACCGCGTTGTTTCAGACGGCCTAGCCAAATCCCAAGGCCTGCGGTCAGGAGCATCACCAGCTCGATCCCCAGCACCAGACCACACAGCCCTCCCTTCTCCCAGAAGGGGTGGAGGTAGAGCCCGCCCAGACTGGCGCCCAGATAGTAGGCCACCAGATAGAGGGAGGAGGCGAGCGCCCGGTTGTGCTCGACATGGTGGCCGACCCAGGCACTGGCACAAGCGTGCGCCATGAAAAAACCGAAGCTCGAGATGAGCAGGCCGCTCAAAATGGCGGGCAGAGTGCCTTGCAGCAAGCAGAGGCTACCGAGCGCCATGAGGGCAATGCCGCCAAGCAACATGCGCTGCGCTCCCCAGCGATTGGCGCAGCGACCGCTGAGAGAAGAGGCGACCGTACCCGAGAGATAGGTGAGAAAGAGCATGCCGAGCCACTGGGTCGGCAGGGAGAAGGGGGGCTTGGCCAGCAAAAAGGTGAGATAACTGAACTGGTTCAAAAAGACCATGAAGTTGAGTCCGCCAATCAGATAGGCACCCACCAGCAGCGGGTTGGTCAGATGACCGTGCAGGGCGCGGGCAAACTGGCCCGGAGCCGGATTGACGGGAACAAAACGAGCCTGTTTTGGCAGCAGCCAGAAGACCAGCGGCAAGAGCGACAGGCTGATCACCCCGACCCCGAGGAAGGTGTGCTGCCAGTCGCCAAACCAGCCGGCCAACAGCCCGCCCACCACGCGTCCTGCGATCCCGCCAAGGGAGTTGGCTGCGATATAGACCCCGACCGCCGAGAGCAGTGCCCGCTTGCTGAACTCCTCGCCCATATAGGCGATAGCTGTTGCCGGCAGGCCCGCCAGCAGCGCGCCTTGCAGCACGCGCAGTATGAGCAGGGTGCGAAACTGTTCGACGAGAGGGATCAGCAGGGAGAGCAGGATGGCCAAAGTGAGGGTTCCCAGCATGATCTGGCGACGGCCATGGCGATCCGCCAGTCGGGCACACAGTAGCAGGGAGGCAGCCAGCCCGGCGGTACAACCCGCCAGCGTCCAGCTGGCGGCGAGCGAGTTGACCGAGAAGACCTGAGCCAGCAGCGGGAGCAGGGGATGGGTTTGATAGAGATTGAGAAAGACCAGAAAGGATCCCAGGCTGAGCGCCAGGGTGGCGCGTATCCATTCACGACTACCGGCTTCGATCATTGCATATCGTCCTGACCATTTTTCATCAGGGTAAGGCACGCATAGATATAAATATAATATATTTAAGTTATCCATCTCATAAGATGAATTGATACATGGACCTGAAACAACTCACCTATCTGCTGGCGGTCAGGGATGCCGGCTCTTTTACCCGGGCGGCCAACAGCCTGCATGTGGCCCAGCCCGCCATCAGCATGGCCATTGCCAAGCTGGAGCAGCAGCTTGAGCTGCGCCTGTTCGACCGTCAGGACAGGGCGGTACGGCTGACGCCGGAGGGGGAGGTGCTCTGTCGCCACGCCGAGCGCCTGTTGTTGCAGATGCACCAGGCTGAGGCCGAGATGGCTGAGCTCAAGGGGCTGGAGCGGGGGGAGGTGCGTATCGGGATCCCCTACATGATGGGCTCTTACTACTTTCCTTCGCGCCTGATGGCTTTCAAACATCGTTATCCCGGACTCAAGATCCGGGTGGAGGAGGCGGGCACCCGGGAGCTGCTGAGCCGGATGGTGGATGGCACTCTGGATCTCGCCATCCTGATCACCAGTGATCTGCCCCCGGCCATTGAAGGGGCCCATCTGCTGAGCGAAGAGATGCTGATGGTGGTGGGGGAGGATCATCCGCTGCGCGGTGCAGCATCCGTCACGCTCGCCCAGTTCTTTACTCAGGAGTTGGCTCTGTTCCGGCGTGGCTTTTACCACCGGGAGCACATGGAGGCACTGGCACAGAAGCTCGGGGTCGAGCCCGACATCGCCTTCGAGAGCAACCTGATCCCCCTGCTCAAGGCGGTGGTGCGTCAGGGTTTTGCCGTGACCACCTTTTTGCGGATGGTGCTGGAGGAGGAGCCGGACTTGTGCGGCGTGCCTTTCGAACCGCCGATTTTTCTCGATCTCTGCGTAGCGTGGCGACGGGGTGATCCGCTCTCTATGGCCAACCGTGCCCTGCGTGATTTCTTGCTTAAAGATCGCCCAGCCTGATGGGGCTGGGCCGTGTCGGCAGTGGGCTGGCAAAAATTGATTACTATTAGTGGTGTCTCCGCCAGAGGATTGCGCCATGAAGCTGCAGCAACTGCGTTATATCGTCGAAGTGGCGAATCACGGCCTTAATCTGTCGGCGACAGCCGAGAGCCTCTATACCTCCCAGCCCGGGATCAGCAAGCAGGTACGAATGCTGGAAGATGAGCTTGGCATCCAGATCTTCGAGCGAAGCGGCAAGCATCTGACCCGGATCACCCCGATCGGTCAGGAGGTGATCAAGGTCGCGACCGACGTGCTGGAGAAGGTGGCAACCATCAAGACGATGGCGAGGGCTCATATCCACCCGGAACAGGGACAGCTTACCGTCGCCGCGACCCATCTGCAGGCCCGCTATATCCTGCCCGACCTAATCAAGGGATTTGTCGCCCGTTTTCCCAAGGTGACGCTTACCCTGATGCAGGGAGATGCAGCAACATGTTGCAGTGCCCTGCAAAGCGGTAGCGCTCAACTGATGTTGCTTGATGATATCGAAGATCATTGCGACGAGGGGTTGCTGATCCTGCCGAGCTTTCGCTGGCTGCGGGGGCTGGTGGTGCCGACGGGCCATCCTGTGGCGGCACGCTCGCCGAGTTCACTGGCTGACTTGGGCAATGTGCCGCTGATCAGCGACGGAAGATCATTGGCACCAACGTCAGCCCATGAGGAGCATCGCATTGTCTGTCTGGCCAGTGACAGCGACGTGCTGAAAACCTATGTCAGGCAGGGGATGGGGTTTGGCATCATGGCAATGCTGGCCCGGGAAACGGGCCGCGATGATGATCTGGTGATGAAGGCGCTACCCGATCTGCCGGCCGGTATGGCGGCTATTGGTCTGCGCAGAGGGGCATTTGTACCTGCTTATCTTTATGATTTCATTGCGCGGCTTGTACCGACGCTCAGCCATGAGCGGCTTGATGAGTATCTTGCCGCACCTAATCAGCGGGAGTGGCAGGCGCTGCTGGCCACCTTGCCCGAGCGCTGAGAAGCCTGTAGTCCAAATACCTGGAGTACAAATAAAAAACGCCTCCGCAGGGAGGCGTTTTTTATTGCCGGTCAGCATCTCTGTCAGCCAACATCACTTTTTCAACATGTGATCCAGTTTGCTGGCCTTGGTCGAGAGGTAGAATTCGTTGTGGGGATTGCGCCCCTCCTGCAGGGGAACTCGCTCGGTCACCGGAATGCCAAAGGATTCCATCGCCTTCATCTTGCGCGGGTTGTTGGTCATCAGCTTGAGGGATTGCACCTCCAGCTGTTTGAGCATGTCGGCACAGATGGTGTAGTCGCGCATGTCGGCGGCAAAGCCGAGCGCCACGTTGGCCTCAACGGTATCGGCGCCCTGATCTTGCAGGTGATAGGCGCGGATCTTGTTCAACAGACCGATACCGCGACCCTCCTGACGGACATACAACAGCACGCCACGGCCCGCCTTTGCGATGTTCTCCAATGCGGCTTGCAGCTGGAAACCGCAATCACAGCGCAAGCTGAACAGGGCATCACCGGTCAGACATTCGGAGTGAATACGCCCGAGAACGGGTTCGGCACCAGTGATATCGCCCATCACCAGGGCTGCGTGATCCTTGCCTGTGCCGGTTTCCTGAAAACCTACCAGCGTGAAGGTGCCCCAAGGGGTTGGCAACTTGGATTTGGCCACTAGGGTAACGCTGCTCATAGGTTGCTCCTTACTACAACTGCTCAGAAAAAGGGGCCCAGTTTAGCGTGCCTTCTGGATGACGACCATAAGAACAAGTCCCCGCATTGATTAATGAAATAGTGAAGCAAATCAACAGATGGCGTCGTTGGTATCCCTATTTTCCCCTTTTGCGCAAATCTGGTGACAGATAACTGCCAGCGCCGGCACATTCGGGTATAATCGGCGCCCATTAACTCGCTCCAAGGAGCGGGAGCAACATTGTGCAGGAGAGAAGTTATGCCTCAGATGGCCCCCGTAATGACAATTGATGGCCCAAGTGGTGCGGGCAAGGGCACCTTGTGCCAGTTGCTGGCAGAAAAGCTGGGTTGGCACCTGCTCGACTCCGGCGCCATCTATCGGGTGTTGTCACTGGCTGCCCTGCATCATGATGTCGAGCTCGATTCCGAAGCCGCGCTGGTGCCGCTGGCCGCCAATCTGGATGTGCAGTTTCAGGTGGAAGGTGATCTGGTCAAGGTGATCCTGGAGGGAGAGGATGTCTCCCGTACCATCCGGACCGAGCAGGTCGGCAACGCCGCCAGTAAAATCGCGGCATTCCCGCGCGTGCGTGAAGCTCTGCTGCGCCGTCAGCGGGCATTTCGTCAGGCGCCGGGGCTGATTGCTGATGGCCGTGACATGGGTACAGTGGTTTTCCCTGAAGCCGAAGTGAAGATTTTCCTCGACGCAAGTGCCGAAGAGCGGGCTCAGCGCCGCTATAAGCAGTTGCAAGATAAGGGCTTTGATGTTAACTTTGAGTGTCTTTTAACCGAGATCCGTGAGCGTGACGATCGCGATAGAAATCGCGCCGTTGCCCCTCTGAAACCGGCAGAAGATGCTCTTGTGGTGGATTCAACCACCATGACCATAGAAGAGGTACTGGCAACAGTGCTCGCCTATGCAGAGCAACAACTCGGAGATGCCAGCGCAAGCTGACATTCGGTCGTCTGCACCATGGATGGCGCAGATTATTAAAAACAACCCCGCTTGTGCTGGATGACAAGTGGATGTTTCATTTGTGACATAAACTAATGATCGAATCTTTTGCTCAACTCTTTGAAGAGTCCCTGAACGCCGTTGAAACCCGTCAAGGTTCCATCGTCAAGGGTACTGTCGTTGCTATCGAGAACGGTTTCGTACTGGTTGACGCCGGTCTGAAATCCGAGTCCGCTATCCCGGCTGAAGAATTCAAGAACGCCATGGGCGAGCTGGAAATCAACGTAGGTGACTCCGTTGACGTGGCTCTGGACTCTATCGAAGATGGTTTCGGCGAAACCAAGCTGTCCCGCGAAAAAGCCAAGCGCCACGAAGCCTGGCTGCAGCTTGAAAAAGCTTACGAAGAGCAAGCTACCGTTATCGGTATCATCAACGGCAAGGTCAAGGGTGGTTTCACCGTTGAACTGAACGGCATCCGTGCCTTCCTGCCGGGTTCTCTGGTTGACGTGCGTCCGATCCGTGACACCGCTCACCTGGAAAACAAAGAACTCGAGTTCAAAGTCATCAAGCTGGACCAGAAGCGCAACAACGTTGTTGTTTCCCGTCGCGCAGTGATCGAAACCGAGAACACCTCCGAGCGTGAAAGCCTGCTGGCTAACCTGCAAGAAGGTCAAGAAGTTAAGGGTATCGTCAAGAACCTGACCGACTACGGTGCATTCGTAGATCTGGGCGGTGTTGACGGCCTGCTGCACATCACCGACATGGCGTGGAAGCGCGTTAAGCATCCTTCCGAAATCGTCAACGTTGGCGACGAGATCGCTGTCAAGGTTCTGAAGTTCGACCGCGAGCGTACCCGTGTATCTCTGGGTCTGAAGCAACTGGGCGAAGATCCGTGGGTTGCTATCGCCAAGCGTTACCCGGAGACCACCCGTCTGTCTGGCCGCGTGACCAACCTGACCGACTACGGCTGCTTCGTTGAAATCGAAGAAGGCGTTGAAGGCCTGGTACACGTATCCGAGATGGATTGGACCAACAAGAACATCCACCCGTCCAAAGTTGTTAACGTTGGCGACGTGGTTGACGTGATGGTTCTGGACATCGACGAAGAGCGTCGTCGTATCTCCCTGGGTCTGAAGCAGTGCAAATCCAACCCGTGGCAGCTGTTTGCCGAAACTCACGCCAAAGGCGACCGTGTTTCCGGCAAGATCAAGTCTATCACTGACTTCGGTATCTTCATCGGTCTGGACGGCGGCATCGACGGTCTGGTTCACCTGTCTGACATCTCCTGGAACAACCAGGGCGAAGAAGCAGTTCGTGAATTCAAGAAAGGCGACGAGATCGAAGCCGTTGTTCTGCAAGTTGACCCGGAGCGTGAGCGCATCTCCCTGGGCGTCAAGCAGATCGAAGAAGACCCGTTCAATAAGTACCTGTCTGACAACAAGAAAGGTGCTATTGTGAAGGGTAAGGTTACCGAGGTTGATGCCAAAGGTGCCGTTATCGAACTGGCTGACGGCGTAGAAGGCTACCTGCGTGCCTCCGACGCTGCTCGTGACCGCGTAGAAGACGCCACTCTGGTGCTGTCTGTTGGTGACGAAGTTGAAGCTAAATTCATGGGCGTTGATCGTAAGAACCGCACCGTAAGCCTGTCTGTCCGTGCTAAGGACGAAGCTGACGAGCGCGTTGCTATCGATAACCTGAACCAGCAAGAAGAAGTTGTGTTCAGCAATGCTATGGCTGAAGCGTTCAAAGCCGCCAAGGGTGAGTAATCCTTGATGCAAGAAAAGGGCGGCATTGCGCCGCCCTTTTTTATCCTGGCAAAATGATTATTGCATGTGATCGGGGAAGGAGATTTAACGTTATGACCAAATCAGATCTCATCGAACAACTGGCAGCCAGCCGCATGCATATGCCGGCCAAGGATGTCGAAGCCGCCATCAAGGAGATCCTTGAGCAGATGGCGTCGACCTTGCAAAACGGCGACCGGATTGAAATCCGTGGATTCGGCAGTTTTTCACTGCACTATCGTGCCCCTCGTGTGGGCCGCAACCCCAAGACCGGGGACAAGGTTGAACTGACCGGGAAATATGTCCCGCACTTCAAGCCTGGCAAAGAGTTGCGCGAGCGCGTCAACATCATCGAATAATGCGAAAATGGGCATACCTCGGGTATGCCTTTTTTGTTTTTGGCACACAAATCGTGCCAACCATCTTGTTTATCAAACTCTTTTCCCATTCACTCTAGAGTCTGCCTGTGATTTTAAGGATAATCAGCCTCTCATTAGATACTGACAGGGAGCTCTTATGAAGCATGTTTTGGCCCTCATTCCGCTGGTGCTGGTGTTTGTCCTCACCATGGCGTTAGGCTCACAAAATGGCCAACTGGTTCAGTTCAATTACCTGATTGCTCAGGGTGAATTCTCCCTCGCCATGCTGCTGGGATTCTTTTTTGCCGGTGGTTTCATGCTGGGCTGGCTGGTCTTCGGCCTGCTTTTCCTGCGTTTGAAGCTGCAAAACCGCACCCTCAACCGCACCATGCGTCGTCAAACCCGCGAGTTGGAGCTGGCCCGTTCAGCGGGTAAGGAATAATGTTCCTCAATGCTTGAACTGCTTTTCCTGCTGCTGCCCATTGCCGCCGGTTATGGCTGGTACATGGGGCGCAGGAGTGTTCGCCAGGACACCCAGAAACAGAGTAACCAGTTTTCCCGCCAATATGTGGCGGGTCTCAACTATTTGCTGTCCGATGAATCCGACAAGGCGGTGGATCTCTTTATCCAGCTGCTGGAAGTGGACAGTGAAACCATCGAAACCCATCTCTCTCTCGGCAACCTGTTTCGCCAGCGTGGCGAAGTAGACAGGGCCATCAAGATCCACCAGAACCTGGTCACCCGCCAGTTGACTCGCGAGCAGCGCCAGCTTGCGCTGCAGGAGTTGGCCCGCGACTTTCTTGCCGCTGGCTTGCTGGATCGGGCCGAAGCGCTCTGGAACGAGCTGTGCGAAGACAGTGACTTCGAAGAGACGGCGCTGGCCCAGCTGTTGATCATCCATCAGCAACTGCGTGACTGGGACAATGCCATCTCGGTGGCGGTTCGCCTGCAAAAGTATCAAGGCAAGAAGCTGGCCGAACCTATCTCCCACTTTTATTGCGAGCAGGCTGAAAGTGCGCTGCGTGATGGCGACAAGTCCACTGCGCTTGCCAAGTTCAAGCGAGCGCTCAGCGTCAATTCATGCTGTGCCCGTGCCAGTCTGCGTCTGGCTGAGCTGGCAATGGAAGAGGGAGAGTATGAACAGGCAAGTAAGGAGCTGCTGCAGGTATTTGAACAGGATATCGATTTTGCCTCGGAAGCGATGCCCAAGTTGCTTGAGTGCTATCAGCAATTGGGGCGTACTCACACCCTCATCCCGCTGCTCGAGAAAGCGGTTGAAGAGCATGCTGGTGTGACGGTTACGCTGGCTCTTGCCGAGTTGGTCGAGGAGCGCGATGGCCTGAGTCAGGCTCGCGCCCTGGTGCTGCGCCAGTTGCGTCGTCACCCCTCCATGAAAGGATTTTACCAGCTGGTCGGCTTTCAGCTGGCCAGTGCAGAGGAGGGGCCAGCCAAGGAGAGCCTCGAGTTGTTGCAGCAGCTGGTTGGCGAACAGATCAAAATCAAATCAACCCACAAGTGTCGGCAGTGCGGCTTTGCCACTCACTCGTTGTTCTGGCAGTGTCCATCCTGCCGGCAGTGGGGTTCCATCAAGCCGATCCGTGGTCTGGACGGTGAATAACCATCAATAGGAAGTGAGATGCTCGATCCAAAAGTACTGGTAGCGCTGGATTATCAGAACGAAGCTGATGCCTTGGCGTTCATTGAACGTATTTCTCCGGCCGAGTGCCGTCTCAAGGTTGGCAAGGAGATGTTTACCCTGTTTGGCCCGCAGTTTGTACGACAGCTGGTTGCCAAGGGATTTGATGTCTTTCTGGATCTGAAATTTCACGATATTCCCAATACCGTCGCCAAGGCGGTAGCCGCCAGTGCCGAGCTCGGCGTCTGGATGGTCAACGTGCATGCCAGTGGTGGCGAGCGAATGATGCGGGCCGCCGTCGATGCGCTGCAGCCTTACGGTGACAAGGCGCCGCTGCTGATTGGGGTGACCGTGCTGACCAGCATGGAGCAATCCGACATGGCGCCGCTGGGCCTTGATGTGACCCCTGCCGAGCAAGTGATCCGGTTGGCCAGGCTGACCAAAGAGTCCGGGCTTGACGGTGTGGTTTGCTCGGCCAATGAAGCGCGCGAGCTGAAGGCGCTGCTGGGCGCGGATTTCAAGCTGGTGACCCCGGGGATCCGGCCAAGCGGCTCCGAAGCCGGTGATCAGCGCCGCGTGATGACACCAAAAGCCGCTGTGGACGCGGGGTCCGACTATCTGGTGGTTGGCCGTCCCATCACTCAGGCCGCTGACCCTGCAGCCATGCTGGCTGCCATCAATCGCGAGCTGGCGGGGGCGTAAGCCCTGCCGTCACCGAGACCGGGTGCAGGCCGAGTAGCAGGCCTGCACCAGCACCAATCAGATGAGATTCTATGTGGACTCTGGCACCGATCAGGGTCGATATCGGACTTTCGCCCGCATTGTAGAAATCCATTGCCAGCTTGAGCCCCACGCCAGCCAGCAACAGCCAGCCCGATGTACGGCGACCATGCCGGATATCCTGCATGGCTCCCCAGACAAACAGTCCGTGTAGTGATCCCGACAGCCCCATATACCACTGGGTGTGCGGGCACCAGAACCAGATCCCGAGCCCCACGGCACTCCAGAGCTGCAGCATCAGGAGTGGCAGCCGGTTATGGCCCAGATAGTCGCGAAACAGGCAGTAGAGGATAATTAAACCTGCCAGATTGAGCAGCAGATGCCACAGATTGGTATGAGCCAGATTGCCTGTTATGATCCTCCACCCTTCACCGTGAGCAATCTCTGCCCGGTCGAAGGAGAGCTGGAGATCCGGCACGGTAAAAAAGAGCAAAAAGCTGGTGAGAGAGAGCGTGATAACCCAGAGCAATCCAGATTTTTCTGACGACATGAAACAGCCCAACGACAAAAACAGTCGATACTGTACACGCTGTACCCGAGCCCTCAAAGCGTGCCTGTGCGAATATATCGTGCCACTTGAAAACCGTACGCCTCTCTACATTCTTCAGCATCCCTATGAAGTGGCCCACCCCAAAGGCACGGCAGCGCTGCTGGCTGCCTCGCTGCAACAGGCAGAGATCCGGGTCGGGGAGGATTTTTCCCGCGATACGTGGCTCAACGACCTGCTTGCCGACCCCTCGTTGCGCTGTTATCTGCTCTGGCCGGATGAAGAAGCCATTTCACCTGCTGAGCTCAGAGAGCAGATGGCGAGCGTCTCATCAGGTGCGACCGCCGTAGCGTTTATTCTGCTCGATGGCACCTGGCGCAAAGCCTTTCGGATGTTGCAGAGCAACCCGGCACTGGCCCGCTTGCCGCGGATCGGGCTTGGCGCCATCGCAGGGCAATATGCAATTCGTAAAAAGCCGTTTCCTGAAGCCCTCTCGACCATAGAGGCGGGCTCCCATCTGTTATCTCAATGGGAGGGCGAGCCCGAACGCTATGCCCCCCTGCTTACCCTTTTCGAACGGCTCAATACCCAGTGGCAAGCCTTTGCCGAGGGGCGCCGGACATGACATTGCAAGGAGTTCTCCGTATGAAAAAAGCAGTTGTGGTATTTAGTGGCGGTCAGGACAGCACTACCTGTCTGGTACAGGCGCTGGCCAATTATGACGAAGTTCATGCGATCACATTCGACTATGGCCAGCGTCATCGGGAAGAGATCGATACCGCCTGTCATCTGGTGCAACTGCTGGGTGTCACCGCTCACAAGGTGATGGATGTTACCTTGCTCAACGAGCTGGCTATCTCGGCACTGACTCGTGATGATATCCCGGTGAGCTGTGATCTGCAGGATAATGGCCTGCCCAATACCTTCGTGCCGGGCCGCAATATCCTGTTCCTCACGCTGGCCTCTATCTATGCCTATCAGGTCGGTGCCGAAGCGGTGATCACCGGGGTATGCGAGACCGATTTTTCCGGTTATCCCGACTGTCGCGACGAGTTCGTGAAGGCGCTCAATCAGGCGGTCTCCTTGGGGTTGGATCGCGGCATCCGTTTTGAAACTCCACTGATGTGGCTCGACAAGGCTGAAACCTGGGCGCTGGCGGATCACTATGGCCATCTCGATACGGTGCGCCAGCAGACGCTGACCTGCTACAACGGCATCGCTGGCGATGGCTGTGGCACCTGTCCCGCATGTAATCTGCGTAGCCGCGGATTGCATGGCTATCTGGCAGACAAAGCGGGGATCATGGCCAAAATGCGTGAGAAAACCGGGCTGGGTGAGAAAAGCGGAGCATGAGCCTGCCTCTGGCTGATGATTGGGGTATAATCCGCGGCTTTTGCAACAAGCTGTGACCAAGATGCACTACCCAATCAACGAGATATTCCAGACCATCCAGGGGGAGGGGGTCTTTACCGGCCTGCCTGCCATCTTCGTTCGCCTGCAAGGGTGCCCGGTGGGCTGCCCCTGGTGCGATACCCGACACACCTGGGTGGTCGATCCTGCTCGTGAAGTGGGCAGAGAGCGTGTGCTGGATCGCTCCAACGAGTCGGATTGCTGGAGCCAGCTCACTACCGGGCAGATCCTCGCCAGCTTTGTCGAGCTTGGCTATCAGGCGCGTCATGTGGTGATCACCGGTGGCGAGCCCTGTCTCTACGATCTGACCGAGCTCTCGTCAGCGCTGTTGGCCGCGGGTTATCAGGTTCAGATTGAAACCAGTGGTACCAGCGAAATCAAGACTCATGAGCAGACCTGGGTCACGGTATCACCCAAGATCGGCATGAAAGGCGGGTTGCCGGTGCTGGTCTCTGCACTTGAGCGGGCCAATGAGATCAAGCATCCGGTGGCAACAGAACATCATATTGAAGAGCTTGATGCTCTGCTGGTTACCGCAAACCTGCGTCCGAATGTTGTTATCGCATTGCAGCCTATCAGTCAGAAACCACGAGCCACCCAGCTCGCGATGGCAACCTGTATTGCGCGTAATTGGCGACTCTCTATTCAGACCCATAAATATCTGGATATCGATTAATATGGAGTGGCTATCCGATGAGCAGGTGCTGCTTACCCTGAGCCATAAAATGCCTTACGGCAAATATCAGGGGCGGCGCATCATCGATATTCCAGAGCCTTATCTGGTGTGGATGGCCCGCAGTGGTTTTCCGGCGGGTAAACTGGGCCAGACATTGGCTCTTGCATACGAGATCAAGCTCAACGGGTTGGAGTCCATGATTATTCCCATTATTAACAGGATGTCAGAATGAGAATATATACCCGGCAGGGTGACAAGGGGATGACCCGGTTGGCCGATGGTACCCGTTTGGCCAAGGATCATTTGCGGGTAGAAACCTATGGCTATATTGACGAGCTCAACTCTCATATAGGTCTGCTGATTTGCGAGATCCCTCGGCAAGAAGCCGGTTTATTGGCGGATCTGCAGTTGTTGCAGCAAGAGCTATTTGATCTGGGCGGTGAATTGGCATTTTCCAGCGCAGCCCAAAATGAGTCAATCTGGCAAGTCAATGAGAGCTGGATTGTCAGACTGGAACAACAGATCGACAGCTACAGCGAACATTTGCCGCCGTTGCGCCAGTTTATTCTGCCCGGCGGCTCCCGTGCGGCGGCGCAGGCCCATGTGGTGCGGACGCTAGTTCGTCACTGCGAGCGCCTCCTGTTGACCCTGAGCCGCGAAGAGTGCGTCAATCCCGAAGCGCTGGCCTATCTCAACCGGATGAGCGACTGGTTCTTTACCATTGCCCGCTATCTTGTCTGCCAGTCAGAGGGACAAGAAGTATTCTGGGTTAAAGCCACTGATCGCAGATAAACATTCAGAACGTAGCCAATAAAAAACCTCGCAATAGCGAGGTTTTTTATTGGTATCTATCACTGAAATCAGATCGCGAAATCTTCCAGTGATTTACCTGCTTCAACTGCTTTGGCAATAGCAGAAGGCATACGACCCTGACCGGTCCAGGTCTTCTCTACACCGTTATCATCATAACGATATTTGGCAGGGCGAGGGGCGCGCTTGGCTTTTTCTGCCTTGGCTGGAGTAGCTGCAACGGCGCTGACCAGCTCTGCAGGATCAATACCGGCAGCTTTCAGCATTTCGGTATATTCATTGATTTTACGCAGATGCTCTTCACGAGCCTGACGCTCAGCGGCTTCATCCTGCTGACGTTCGGCAACGATTGCTGAGAGTTTTTCCAGCGCTTCTTCCAGCTGCTCCAGAGAGAGTTCACGGCAGGTGGCACGCAGACTGCGGATATTAAGCAGCACTTTCAAAAATTCATTCATAGGATTGTCCACGTCAAGTCAGAAGGAAATATTATGTTCATCCTGATTTTTACGTGTCACTTTAAATAAGTCAAGAAGGGCAAAAATAATAAGTAGAAGATAAATCGTCATCACGAGAGATTATATTCGGCATTCAATCATATTAATGGATGCTTATGAGACTTTGATTGGTTAAATGTGTCGCAAAAAGAAGCAAAGCTGCATCAATTGACTACCATTTTGGGAGCTAACGCCATACATCATGATTATTTAATCAAAAAACTTGCTATAAGCTGCCAGCTGGATAAAATGTCTCTCGAATACCTTTAAGTAGAGGCGCGCTGCCTATGACTACTTGTGCGGAGGGTGATGCCGATGATGCACAAGGAAAGGAGTCAGCGCCGAAGTGGCCAGGCCATCATACCGGGCTGCTGGTTCTGCATCTAATAGGTGCAGGACTGCCATAGTCATCCACTATGGAGCGCTACCTGAAGGGGCTGAGGAGTATAACCTCCCCATAGGTTTTGTTTCTTTAGATCCTCTCGGTAGATCTCCACCTGTTTTCTTTAGGTGAAAAGAGATCATGGACATTAGTCATTTTGCCGACTCCGGTTGGTCCGTACTTCCCCCCTTATTGGCTGTCGCCCTGGCGATCCTGACCCGCCGCGTGCTGCTGTCGCTTGGCGTCGGTATTTTAACCGGCAGTCTGTTGCTCAATCAGTTTTCCCCCCTCGACTCCCTGCAATATCTGCTGGGTACCGTGCTGAAGATTTTCTGGGTTGATGGCGCACTCAACCGTGACAACATCAACATGCTGCTCTTTATGCTGCTGCTGGGCGGCCTCATCAGTCTGATGAGTGTATCCGGTGCAACCCGTGCCTTTGCCGAGTGGGCCGCCAAGCGTGCCAAGACCCGCAAAGGGGCCAAGACCCTCACCGGCATGATGGTGTTTGCCTTCTTCATCGATGACTTTTTCCATAGCTTGTCGGTGGGTGCTATCTGCCGTCCGGTGACCGACCGCTTCCAGATCTCCCGTGCCAAGCTGGCTTATCTGCTGGACTCCACCGCTGCGCCAGTCTGCGTATTGATGCCGATCTCTTCCTGGGGCGCTTATATCATCGCGCTGGTTGGCGGCATCATGGCGGCGCACGGTCTGACCGATCAGAGCCCCATCTCTGCGTTTGTCGAGATGATCCCGATGAACCTCTACGCTGTCTTCACCCTGATCATGGTGCTGGTAGTCATCGCGTTTCAGCTCGATATCGGCCCGATGCGTCAACACGAGCAGTGGGCGCTGGAAGGCAAGCTGTGGGATGAATCCAAGGGGCGTCCCATCGGGCTGGATATGGAGAGCCCGGAGGAGAGCAATGGCGGCATGATCGACATGGTGCTGCCGATCCTGACTCTGACCGCCGCCACCGTCTATTTCATGATTGACTCGGGTGCCGCTGCCCTGAGCGAAAAAGGGCTGCCATTTAGCGTGCTTGGTTCGTTTGAAAACACCAATGTAGGCTCTTCGCTGGTTTACGGTGCAATCTGCAGTCTGGTGGTTTCCATCGGTCTGGCGATGCGTCTGAAGCTTGGCGCCAAAAACTGGATCAAGGCTGCCCCGCAAGGCGTCATGGCCATGTTGCCGGCCATCAATATCCTGCTGTTTGCATGGACCATCGGTGCCGTAGTGCGCGATGTGGAGACCGGCAAGTACTTGGCATCTCTGGCCAACGGCAATCTGCCAATCGAGGTGCTGCCGGCCGTGGTCTTCATCCTCTCCTGTGCCATGGCGTTTGCCACCGGCACCAGCTGGGGCACCTTCGGCATCATGTTGCCGCTGGCCGGTGACATGGCTGCGGCCAGCGATATCAGCCTGATGCTGCCGATGCTGGCTGCTGTTTTGGCGGGCTCGGTGTTCGGGGATCACAGCTCTCCCATCTCCAGTACCAGCATCCTCTCTGCGACAGGGGCAGGTTGCCATCACATCGACCACGTGATGACCCAGCTCCCCTATGCGCTGGCCATCGCCTTCGGTGCCGCTCTCGGTTATCTGGTGATGGGGTTGATGCACTCCGGTTTTGCCGGTTTCAGCGTCAGCGCCCTCTGGTTTGTGCTCTTTACCAGTTACCACCTGAAAAAGGCCAAAGCGCAGCCAGCGCTCGCGACGGCATAACATTAATAGAGCAAGGGGCCCACGGGCCCCTTGGTTTTGGCGGGGGCTTTGGTTAGCATGCGCCCCATAAATTCAGTTTCGGAACAGTATCATGGCTTCACTGCACTACAAGTTTGCCACCATGAATTCAGGCAAATCGACCCAGCTCATTCAGGCACACTTCAACTATCTGGAGCGGGGGATGCACCCGCTGGCCATGACCCCAGCCATCGACGATCGTTTCGGTGTTGGCGTGATCAGTGCCCGGGTGGGTCTTGAGCTGAGAGTGGAAGTGTTCAGCGATACCTGCGATCTGTTCGAGATGGTCAAAGAGCGCCATGCCAACAAGCACATCGATGTCTTTATCGTGGATGAGGCTCAGTTTCTGACCAAGGAGCAGGTCTATCAGTTGGCCCGTATCGTTGACGAGCAGGATATTCCGGTGATCGCCTACGGCCTCAAGACCGATTTTCGTGGCGAGTTGTTTCCCGGCTCCTACCATCTGCTCTGTCTGGCCGACAAGTTCGAAGAGCTGAAGAGCATCTGCTGGTGTGGCAACAAGGCCCATATGAACTCCCGGGTCAATGAAGCCGGGCAGGTGATGCGCGATGGCGAGCAGGTGGAGATCGGTGGTAACGATCGCTATGTGTCGCTCTGCCGCAAACACTATCTGGAGGGACGGGCGTTCAAATAACCCGCGCTTTGGATAAGGTATGAATAAAAAAGGGCGCCAATCTGGCGCCCTTTTTCTCTATTGGCAGTTCAGTCGATCTCGATATCGACGGGGGCAATGATGGGATCAGCCACCGGCAGGCGGTGAAACAGCTGGCGAAAGTGCTGCTGTACCCGGCCGATATCGACCAGTGACATGCCGGAGGCAAAGCCAAACCAGACATAGAGGCCGGTGAGATCGCGAAACATCGGCGGCAGGTAGCGGGGCGCGGCGATCAGCCCCTCCAGATAGTGCTGATAGATCACCGGAATATCGTCCAGCGTCACCTTGCCGACAAACAGCATCGGCAGGATCTCGGGCACTCCTTCCAGCACGGCGCTGCGGATGAAGTTGACCGTTTCCACATAACCCCGCACATAGGAGAGGTCCTTGGTAAAGCAGGCGCCCCCTTCGACCATGCCGCCACGAAATACCCGTTGGGTGATCTTGTAGGCATCGTGCTCGCTGGTGCCCTGGCCTACAAAGTGCTGAAACACCTCAATAAAGTCGGCACCACGCTCGGCCATGTCGATGGCCATCACCCGATCGGAGATGCGCTTGGCCCGATCCGGGAAGGAGCTAAAGGTGAGGGTCTCTATCAGGACGGCCAACCCCTCCTGACAGGCGGTAATGCGCGGCGAGCCGGCGCTCAGCCAGGTAGCGTAGGGCTGCTGGCGGCCGTTTAGGGTGGTGCCCACATGTACCCACCCCTCATGCACTTCCAGCACCTGCAGATCGAGTTCGGAGAAGCGGGCGTGGGAGTTGAGCTTGATGTAATCGCCGCCGGCCGCTGCGTCGGAGACGATGCCATCGCTCAGCTTGACTTGCACGGTGCCGTCACTGAAATAGCTCGACAGCTTGCCCTGCAATTTGGCCACCGCCGCTTCCCCTTCGAACTCCTTGGGGTAGGGGCGTACCAGATGGCGAGCGCCGGGCAGGGAGAAGATATCGCACAGGCGAGCACCCAGCTCCTTGAGGGTCTTGCGATCGCCGCGCAGATGATCGCTGGCCGAGCCGTAGAGCAGCTGGCTATAACGCTGAAAATCGGACTGGCCGCGCTGGCGCAGCATCTCGATCACCACCATGTATTGATCTACCGTCTCTTGCAGGATGAGCCCCAGATCATCTTGTGGTCCCAGCTTTCTGCGGATCCTGTCTCGCAGCTCCTTGAGTTCGAGATATTTGTTGCGCGGCTCAAAGCCAAGGGGGAGGGCTTCGTAGAAACGGCGGTCGATGGCCGGCAGGGTGCGCCCCCCATCGGCCAGAAAGCGCTCCTGGGTCTGTCGTGGCCACTTGATGGCATCCAGAATGCGAATCGGTTTTTGCAGGGCGAGCAGCTCATCCGAGAGGGATTTCAGATGGAGGCGATACTTTTCTTGGATGGTCATGGGGCCCCCTGTGGGGCAAGCGTAGCCGTGGATTGGGCTGAGTATATGCATAGCGCTTGCCAAAAAGAAGCAAGCTGCGCGGTTATTGGGCTGGCGTGCTTTTGGTTGCCGGAAAATTGGTTTAGACTGCGCCCCTCGATCCCAATCTTGTCGTGGAAATAATGAATATCCCCAGCTCCGAAATGATCATGCGTTGGTTGCAACAGGCTCGTATCGAGCACTACGTTTGCGATCAGTGCCATGGTATCCACATTGTCTCCTTGCAGTCGGTCGATGGCATTCAGGAGAGCCGGATCTTCGTGGAAGAGGAAGGTCTGCTGTTCTCATCCGAGCTGGAAGTGCGTCCTTCGGCCCTGTTGCCGCTGGTGGCTGAACTCGGTCGCTTCAATATGCAGTACCCCTCGCTCAAGGTATTCCTCGATATCATCGACGACAACCTGCCGCGTCTGGTCATTGGCCACACCGTGTTTACCAAGGCGGGTCTGAGTGTCGAGCAGTTCCTGCTGTTTGTGCAGAGCACCATTGCCGCGACCCATGAAGTGGTTTCCGAATGCGAGCGTTTGGGCTTCCTCAACCTGCCTGAAATGCAGGTCGCGCCGGAATCTGTACATTAATTCCGCGAATGATCTGTTTTGCCAAAAAAGCCGTTGACGCGGGCGGGGCTTTCCCATAAATTACGCCCCGTTCCAGCGCAACGGCGCAGCGAACACCGTGTTGGCTGAACACGTTAAACAACAGACCAAAATTTGGTGAGGTGTCCGAGTGGCTGAAGGAGCACGCCTGGAAAGTGTGTATACGGCAACGTATCGAGGGTTCGAATCCCTCCCTCACCGCCAAATGATAACCCCAAGTGATTGAATCACTTGGGGTTTTTCTTTATGTGCGATTTTTTCTGTGCCATCCACTATGCCATCTGGTGTTGGCTGGTATGCTATCTCGTTGAATCATTTTGGACTGTCACGTCGACGCAAGCAGGCTATCACCAATGGCACAAGAGTGATCATCATGCACTTCAACGTGGAGAAGATAACGTCTATAGCCGTGTGGCTTGATAGGTGTTATCTCTTTTGGTTGGAAGTGTCAGTGCAAGCGGAAGTAACTACCCAGCTGCTTCCGGATTAAACATGCGGCTACTGAATATTCTGCTTGCGCCAGTTATCAACCGCAATCGACAAGCGCTTATCTTTGACGGGCTTTTGCCATTCATCCCAGAAATTGACCGTACCACTATTCGGTTTGTTTTTGGGCTCGTCGATCCTGATCCGGCTCGGCAACAAACTGGCGTCACCGACGACCAGGGCTTCGCCTGTATCGAGGGTTGGCAAGATGTCGCTGAATCCGCCTAGGCTATCAGGAAGAAGTCGTTTGATAACGCCCTGATCCTCTGCATTCGTCAGCCTCATGGAAACGAAGTTACTGCACTGACTAAGCATCGTCTTATTAACTTCGGACGGACGCTGGCTGATTACTACTAAGCTGACCCCGTACTTGCGACCCTCCTTTGCGATCCGCTCAAATATATCGAGGGAAATATCATCCGCAGAGTCTGCCATGCTGCGCTGAGGCATGTAGAGGTGCGCCTCGTCACACAGCAGTGCAATCGGATGGCGTAGCTCAGAGGGCGTCCATTGTTGGACAGAGAATGTAACTCGCGCAACAAGAGATACGATAAGCGGTAGGACGTCTGAAGGCACTTCCGAGAAGTTGATGATTTTGATCCCTGCATTGCCGTTTTCATCGGTGCTCCCGAGTACGGCAGTCGTGAATTTTTCAAGCCAGGTAAAATCCAGCACATCCCCACCACCGTTGAACATGAAGCCAAGTCGTCTATCGGAGATTTTGTTCTCAAGGCGGGAAATCATACGTGCAAGCTTTCCAAAGAAATCACCCTGCTTGTCTTTTCCACCTGCTCCCGGAACCATCTCTACGTTGATCTTATTCAATCTTCCCATAAGATCGCTGAGATCGAAGGGAACCGGGCTATCGATAGTGAAGTGTTTCAGAACATCGTGCTGACCGTTGTCATCCAAGTATTTTTGTTTCGCCTGATTGATCTCACGGGACATAATCATGGCCTGGTTGGGCGCATTCTGGTCGCTGCGATCCACAAACATGGACACAAGTGCTTCGTAGGAAAGCAGCCAGTAAGGCAGGTAAAGCACTCCATCGCTGATGGTGCGTTTAGCCTCAACGTCTGCTGGTCCGGCGACCTTGAAGTGTTGAATGCCTGCTCCTACCAATGGTGAATATTCGCCATGGAGGTCAAAGACGATGGCATTCGCTGTCTTAAGCCCGGACATCTGTTCGATAATCTTGGCCGTTGTCCAGGACTTACCCGAGCCGGTGCTGCCACCGATAAAAGCGTGGCGCTGGAAAAACTTGTTGCCGTTGAGGTAGGCAACAGCATGTTCATCAAGTGTGTATTTGCCAAGGGTCAGGGCATTGCCTTCGCCTGAGACGCTGGAAAGGGTACGCATGAACCCTGTGAGGTTTTCACCTTCAAGCGAGAAGCAGTTAGCATCGATCTCAGGAACGCTTTCGAGAGTGCGACGGAACACGTTTTCCTTTTCGCCATCACGATCTAGCATGGTGCCAATCAGAGCTATACGGCAAAGATTTAACTCTGAAGTGTGGTCGTTGATACCGTCATTGATAATGTCTTCGACGCCACGCTTACGGGTTACCTGCGTAATGAGGCCGATAAGGTGTTGGCCGGGCCTGCAGCTTTGAAGCACGGCCAAATGGTTCACTTGCAATCTCTTGAGTTGATCGACATTCTCCACGTCGATGATCACGTTTGCTGTATCGACAGAGGCAACCTTTCCTAGTGCGTCTTCGTCTTTAAAATTAAAAATTGGCATATTTTTTCCTTACATGATGAGTGATAAGTAACCTTCAAGACTCCAAATATTCCTTTCCACCTTCAGTGGGATCTTATCCAGAGAGGAATAGACGATAGATTGATCGTCTGTTTCACCCCGTTCGATTGCTAGATAGTTCTGTGCTTTACCTTCAAGAATAAGTTTTTTAGCTGAGTCGGAAAGTGCATAAGTAATAATAGTTATAGGTGTTTTCTGTCGAAGACACTTCATCATCAGTTTTGGTTGAATATGTTCATCATTAAAACCATAACCTATACAAAGGTAAGAACCTGCTTCATTGATTGCTTGGTCAGCGTTATTTATAATTGAACGAAACGGTTCAAGATGGGTCTTATGGTACTTTTGAGTGCCTGGGGTGACAATTTGTGATTGGTAGTTATCTGGTATATTTTTGATATTTGAGATAGCGACTGTATCCTCTAGGGGAGACTGGAACCAATCTAGAGAACCGTGAACCTTCCAGATATTTGCCCTGCGTACAGAGGTGATTTCTGTAGGGGGCGCAAGCTGGCGGAAGAAACCGTGAGTGAAGCCGGTATAATGATGGATACGCCCTTGATCACAGGCATATTCAGCCAAACGATCATAGTTTGTAGTGACTATGTTGATTATTTTTAGGTTGCTTTTGAACATATGTTCAAGAAGCAGGCTCAATGGAAATATTGTATTATCCTGAAGGCTTTTCAGAAAAACGTCATTGTCTTCAGAGTTAATCATCGTCCAAGTAGCCATAACTATTCTTGATGTTAGTTCTTCAGAAGCAGTTACTTGATGTAGCGCTGACTCCAAGTCAACCTTATCTTTCAGAAGTTGGCAGAACTTAACCCAAGTCTCAGTCTCGCCAGCAGACAAACCTGAAATATCAGTATTATTAACCAAATAAGTAGCTAACGCACTCATTCCTGACATCCCATGCGCCGCTGAGGCACCGCTACCCAAGATGATGACGGGTGCCTTCCCATAGTAGTCCTGTGCTTGTTTTTGATAATTCAGTTCAGACAAACTAATCTCCTTGATGTTGGTTATCCCGTAATGCTACCCGCACTTACTTGTCTGATTGAGTAGATATAGATTAAGTAAAAAAGACAGCCATATCCAAGGAGTGGATCACATCCCAAAGATAGGTCTTGAAAACTAGTGACTCACTGTATTTTTTCAATAATGTTGCAGGTATCTGCATGCTCATTCATCTAGTACTACGGTCCATACCCGTTTGAGGGGTAACTGAGCTTTTAGCTCGTCGTCAAGTTTGTCATAGACCGAAAACAGCTGCTCTAAGAGTTCATCTTGAGACCAAAGACGCAGCCGGAAGAAGCAGTTGGCCATATCCTTTTGTACATGCTGTTTGAAACCACCCCATGCTACAAATAAGCCATGGTTTGCGTTGAACTTAGACATTGCGCCTAAAAGCTTGTCGACGGTTGGTCTGTCGATAGTACCGACCCCGGATTTAACCTCAACGCAGATTGTCTGGTTACCAAAACCCAGCATCCCGTTTGTTGCAAGTATGTCCGCTCCCCCATCAGCACCTTCCGGGCTCTGCCACACGGTATAACCTTGTGCTTTCAGAATTGCCGCAACTAAGCGGGTCAGCTCATGTCCTTTAAATCGTGATTCAATGAGGCGCACTACTTGCTGTTTTGCTAGGTCGGCTAGATTGTATTCACCCTGTTCTTCATCAGATGCAACATCGTTGGTTAATTGGGGGGTTGTAGTTGCCTGCATTAAAGAGCTGGTTGTTTCTGGCTGCCAGTCTTGTTTAGCCATCGCTTGAAGACGAGACAATGCATGGTTGCGATGAATTCGGCATATGGTCATGAATGCCCCAAAGCTATAGAGCAAATCCTGACCAAAATGAGACCTCGGTATCTCTTGGCCGAACCATTCAACGGACCGCCAATGATAATAGGGGGCAGGGCCTACTGGTTCGTGGACGTAATTACTCGTTATACGGCCAACATAAATCACCGGTTGCCGCTTGGAAGGAAGAACAACCCAATCACCTATTTCCATAACCTTGGCAAAAGGCCAAATCTGACTGCAATGGTTTATCAGGCGTTTTGCCTTCTCGTCTGGATAGGTTCGTTCCAGTAGCGTGAGCAACTCCGTACGGTCTTCTAGCTGTGATAAGTTAGCTGTAAGATCGCCCCAGTTAAGATAGATTCGTCCTTCTTCCAAAAACTTCTGCTCAAACTCACCATGAGAACCCGCTCTTGTTAGCCACAATTCCATGTCATTGCTCTCGATTGTTAATTACGACAATAGATAATGCGCCTTAATAAGGCGCATTATCTTTTCAGTTATCAATTTTCCTATTCAGCTGAGCAACGACGTCAGCACCATTGTGGTCTGCTGTTGCCATCAAGAAAAGGCATTGGCAACCACTGGTTTTCTCCCATTGTGCTCCAACCGCTGCTTTCTCCCGACTATCCGAGTTATCTTGCAGGTGTTGACCCTTGTATTCGACAACTAGCAAACGACCATCCGTCAATTCACACACGAAATCCGGATAGAAATAGCCACCTGCCACAGGAAGTTTGAAAGAGAGTCGAGGTTCTTTCTCTACGTTGCGAACCCAATGTTTTACCTTGGGATGCTCATCGATTGCACGTGCACACAAAAACTCTTCAGCCCATTTACCAGCAGAGGTTTTTTCCCGTAGGTCATGTATTAGAGCACTACCGTAATAGTGCTTTTGGAAGCGGTATGTGCCCTTGTAGTAAGGTGGGCGCCCAGCATAGTACTGCGGCTTGAAGTTAAAAAAGAACTCCATGCCATCGTCAACTTTGGCCGCTTCCATGTTGCACAGCTCTTGCTGAAAACCTTTTTCACCAGCTCGCTTGCGGCGAGCAAGAATGTCTCGTTGCAACGCATCGGCGAGTTGAAATTTCCCACGTATTAACGCTGTCAACGTGATTTTGCGGGTATGGGTGAGGTAGGCCAGCATCTGGGTCAAATAGGCCTGCATATCGCGCTGGAACACGTTGGGTTGACGCAACTGGCTATCAAGCCATCCAATCAAGTCCTGTTCCGTATTGGCTGACTGGATGCCGTTTAGATTCATTTGTGTGGCCGAAACAAAGCTTGATGACAGCCGACCAAGTTCCATATCCAATGCCCAGGATTTTGCCTGCTCATTAACCGCAAAATAAGGGAGTTCGATCGCTTCATTCAGCAAATTAAAGTTACTGAACTCTTCAAACAACTCGGTATCAGCGAGAGAAGCAAAACCGTTATCACGCCAGCAAAGCAGCGGCAGTTGACGGAATACAATGCCTCGAGCACTTGGGCTGGTCTGGGCGTCATGGCGGGCCTTTTCCTGCTCCATTCGCTGCTGCACCATCGCCTGATGTTTCTTGGGCATACCAGTTAGAATGAAATCCTCAACCTCTTGAGTCATCTCCCCATGGATCAATACGGTTGATCCGCTTTGAGTAGGGCGAATTTCGATCTTGTCCTGTAGCTCTGCCGGTACGGGGGTTTGCGGCATTACTGGCAACGGTACACTCATGGACGGCTGGCTGGGGGCGGACCCACCACTGCCATCGCTTTCATCGTTGAAAAGGTTGTTGTTCCCCGCTGGCTGTGACTGGAGTGCCAAAGCGGCATCCATCGGATCAAAGCCCATGTTATTGACCAGATTATCCTGGATGCTGTGCAGCGCCTCACCAAAGCTGCGTGCAGTGATGTGTGCATAGGCCTGATTGAGTTCGGGGTGCTTGCGAGCTTTGGCATATGGCATCCGCAATACTCGCCCGAGTAACTGCTCTACATCTTTAGCGCTGCGCGACTCTTGCATACTGCACAGGATATAAGCGAAGGAGCAGTCCCAACCCTCTTTGAGGGCTTCAACCGTAATGACGTAACGAATCGGGCACTCGGGATCAAAAAGGTTCACACCATCCAGCTCTTTCTGTGTGCCGGTTGCAATAGCGATCTGCTCTTTGGGTATCTTCTCTACGGTCTCTAAATGTTGGGCCAATACTTCGACCGTTACACTTTTACCCTTTGGTTCTGCCTGGAATAGCACGATAGGACGCAGATATTCCGGCTCCTTCTGGGCAAGGGTTTCCAGCTGACGTTGCCTCAAGATGGCATCACGGGCAGCATCCTGCCAACCAGTCACATGTTCGACCAGCATGATCGGGAGTTTGATCATCTCCTCATTTTTGAGCTCTTGAGCACTGACGTGATAGAGCACGTTTGAGCCTTTAACCGGAGTCGCGGTCAACTCAACGATGGCGCTGGGGTTAAAGCGCTTCAGCGTTTCAAAACTGTTTTGAGTGCGGCTATTGTGAGCCTCGTCAACGATGATTACCGGCTTGTGCAAGTGCAGCCAGTTTGCCAACGAGGCTTTGACGCGACCAAGATCTGCCGTAGTGAGAAAAGGCTGAGCGACGAGGTCTGCTTCTGTGACCACTTCTAGCCCCGGCATCAGTGTGCTTGTGACGTCGGTAAAATGGTGTATCAGTGATTCGTCAAAGGAGTAGACGTTGCGCTGTGTGGTATCGGCCACACGAAACGCCTGAATAGTTGCCACCACAATGATCGCATTGGTGCCAACCTCATGAGGCCCGACAGTGGCAAGGCTCTCTAATGTGCATACCCGAACCTTATCGTTAAACCGCAGGTCAAGTGACTGGCGGTAAGGATGCTGCTTGTTCATCAGGGCCTTGAGGGTCTGCTCACGAATAGCATCAGAGGGCACGAGCCACAGGGCTACGGGCGCTTCATTAAAGGTGTAATGGCGTGACACGTCGCCAATGACATGGGCAGCCAGCAGGGTTTTGCCACCCCCTGTTGGCAACCGCAGGCAGACACAAGGCACATCCCCAAATGCCTTGGCCTGATAGGGCAATGTCGGTTCACCTCGAGCGATAAACTCCTGCTGGAAGGGCTGCTCTCGCCACACCTTGTGCAGGTCAGCCTGATTTGCCAGTTGGCCAAAGAAATGACGTAAGGAGTTGAGAGCGCGTTCTTGATAATGCTTAAGCGAAAAAGTCACGGGATACCTCGTTAGCGCAAGACGACATCATAGGGGATCTGTTTGAAGGTCACATTGGCCTGAGCCAGGCGCTCCTCACCGATCCGGATCGACTCGCCATAAATCACTATAGGGCCATCATGAGGGTACTCAGCTTGCAGCCAGGCCAGTATGGGGCGAGTGAGCACATTCCCCCCTTGTGGGCGACGATCACCCAAAATGCCGTTGTAGAGCAGGTAGTAAGCGATGCCGTTATGCACACCAAGCAATGGTGAGTCCATGGTCTGGTTACTGCCCACGCCAGTTTCCATATGCCAGATATAGGCCGCCAGCGGTTCAAATTTGATGTCAGGACGAATTTGACCATTGGCTTGAAACACCGGCTCGGGATGCAGGGTATAGAAACCAAAGCCACCGCCACCTTGCCACTCAACGCTTTGGGATATCCCTCCCTGTTCGCCTTCAATCACCTTTTGCAGGCGTGGAATACAATGGGTCGTGGCATGCTCGCCAATTTCGATACCGATATAGCGACGCCCCATTTTGTGGGCAACGGCTGTAGTAGTACCTGAGCCTAAAAATGAGTCCAGCACCAAGTCACCAACATTTGTGCTAAGCAACAGGACTCGCTTGAGCAGGGCCTCTGGTTTGGGCGTGCTGAAAGAGGATTCATCCGGGAAAAGGGACCTCATCTCATTTTTTGATGTCCTGTTGCTACCCACATCATCTCGCTTCCAGAGTGTTCGAGGTACAAGATCAGAAACCTCCGACAAGTACCTCTTTATACTGGGTCTCGCGTCCCCTTTAGGTCCCCACCAAATTCTATTGTCTAGGTCTAATTCATTTAACTTGTCCTCTGAAATACGCCAATATCTACCAGGTGGTGGTGAAAATACCCTCCCAGTTGGGCCGGTCACTGAATACAAGCCTTTAGAATATGGTTTGTTTGCATAAGGGTCGCCAGGCAGCCACGGGCCCCGTGGATCATTGTCCGGGTTTGTGTAAATAGAATTAGACTCGACAGTTCTTGGAAGTCGATTGGGTTGCCAGTCGGTATTTTTTGAATATACGAGTACGTGATCATGATCAGATGAGAATTGACGTGCTGAATTTCTTGGTGAGTCGGCTTTCTCCCACACAGCATTTGTGACAAAGCAATTTCTTCCAAAAATCTCATCCATCATAACTTTCATGTAATGGGCTTCATTATCATCCAACGTAACCCAGATACTGCCATCATCAGTCAGCAAATCCCGTAATAGCACCAGACGTGGATACATCATAGAGAGCCACTGGCTATGTTCCAGCTTGTCATCATAGTGCTCAAAGGCTGATTGGGTATTGTAAGGCGGGTCGATGAAGATGCACTTGACGCGACCAGCATAGAGGGGCATCAACGCGCGCAGAGCCAACAGGTTATCGCCCTGGATCACCAAATTCTCTGATGGGGTGCCAAATTCGGCTTCTTTTTGCAGCAGGTGGTACGGCACTTGGGTGCTGATTGCCCTGGCCTGATTCTTATTTACCCAATCCAAAAATGGCATGTCGGTATCTTGCTCTCTAATGAAACATGGCACGCATGATACCGGAAAAGTTGGAGTCAGTCAGGTTCAGGACGTGATGATACCGCCCTGGTTAAGGTCATAAAAAACAAAGAGAAGGCCACGTATTGGCCTTCTCCACGACCTACACACTTTTCACGGACGAGTAGGTGTAAAAATGTTACCACAAGCGAATGTGTGGTCACGCCTTGCGGTCAGGATTGGCGTCCATGCTCGTCGCAGGGTAAATCGCGATATAGGCATAGCCATAGCTGCCCAGGGTATCGGCTTCGCAGGTAAACCCACTGTGCTGGATGGTGATACGTTGCTGGCATCGAGCATCCAGCTCGCCAGTCAGCAGTTTGCTTTCCAATTCTGTGATGATGGTAGGGAATGCTGCTTCCAGCCTGTCGATAGCCACCTCCTCCCATTCGCCAATCAATGAGGCCCGGTCGGACAAAAAGTGCAGGCGATGATGTTCCTGAATGAGACGAGCGCCAAAGCGCGGTGTAACGGTGTGGGGCAAGCCCCACTGTGCAAAAATCCGCGTGGGCTGGTCTGGATCGGCAGGTTGTTGGCCATTTGTGTGGGTGGTTGTCGTGGTCATGATCAGCGATACCTCAGTTGAATGTTGATGCGGGTGCCGGGCACGTTGTGACGCAGGCGTATTCTGGTCAGATGCTCTGGGAGCTCGGTCAGGTTTGCCAGCCGTCCCCGATAGAGCCGGGAGAGATTGACGTAGTCGGGATGGCTCACGGTGATGGTCACCTGATGCCCCGGCTGCCAGCGGCCAAACAGGTGGGCTTTGGCTTCCCTGATGGTGGTGATGCCGGGCGCTGGTAACGTCTGCCGGTTGCGCAGATGCAGTTTGTTAAGCTCGGGGGCATAGCGATGCACCTCGAGCCCGGTGATAAGACGGGTCATGTTCGGTGACTCCAATGATGCCAAGGGCCAGCCTGAGAGGGCTGGCCCTTTATGCAGTGTGTAAATGAGCTGGGCTGGGTGGTCGTGTCTGTTGGTGCCGAAGCTGCAGAAAGCTGCCGGGCCGCAGTGACAGGCGCAGTGGCTAGTCGTTGTAAAACAGGATGTAGCTCACCCCAGCTTGTGTTGCTGCTGCGAGCAAGGGTTGTAACGTTGGCGGGTAGGCATCGAGCTCCATAGCCAGGTTCAGGGTGTACTCATAGGCGGAGTCATCCTTCACACCGACATGTTCATGGGAGGCCATACGCTTGACCCATTGCCATTCTGGTACCAGGTCTGCGTCATCGTAATCGCCGATGATGGAACTCATGGCGACATCCAGCATCTGCAGCACCGAATGGCCTGCCAGTGGGTTAGGTGTTGCATCGGTACTAACAGGTAGGGGGTTGGTCATTGCATCGTTCCTTGTTGTCTGGGTCGTGTTGTGCGTTACATCTGATTGATAACCGGCTTGCAATTGAGTCGGTACAACAGGTGCAGCGAGCCGTACTGGGCTACCAGTCGGTCTATTGCCATCTGGGCGCAGGCCGTTCTGCTGGGCTTATTCTCAGGGATTGCGTAACGCGCGGTGAGCCAGCCGCCGAGCAGTGCTATCCGGTAGCCACTCGGGATGTGGGTGAGCGAGGTGCCGATGCCCCTTCCGTGAATGAGAAAAGGCACAGCCTGGCCGCCGATGTCGATATCCATGCGCTGCCCCTTGAGCTCGAAAGTCGTGAGCTCGCCGGTTCGCGGATGTTTGCCTGGCACCTTGATGGCGATGTTCTTGGCCATTTCACACCTCCGGTTTGGCTTCAAAATGGCGGGTTACAACGCCCGCCTCCGGGTCGATGCTGATAAACGCCGGGGCTTGCGGGTGGTACTGATAGAGCCGCGCCAATTCAGCGCGAAACGCCTCAACGTTTGGCGCAATCACATGGCTGGTATCCCCTTCGGCGTAGGTAAAGGTCTCCAGCTTCTCTGTGTGAATCCAGATGCCGAAGTACCAAGCATCTTCCTCTGTGTCGTATTGCTGCCAACCTTGAGCCAGCAGCGTGCGGTCGTAGTAGTAGCGGTCTGCCTGATGGCTGCCACGGTCGATGCGGCAACCCGTCACGGTGAGCTCAAGCGGGATACGCCCTACCTTCAGAGCCTTCTTGACCCGGCGCAATGTGTGCCGTGCCTTGGTCTTCTCTTTACGCGGGTCGTAGGGGTTCAGCTTGCTGCCCACGTAGTTGAGGATCCCCTCGGCATTGGCGGCTGCATTGTGCGTCAGCGTGTGCAGCAGGGCGGTGACTTCACGGCGGGCCAGTGTGCCCACGTGATAGAACTTGTTCATGATATTTATCCTTGAAACAAACACCCCGCTAACTAGCGGGGTGGTAGATGTCGAGGTAGAGGTAGCCGTAGCTGCGCCTCGGACTGGCTTCACACACCCAGCCCTTGTGTTCAAGGCGAAACACCTCGTCCATGTCGGTGCATATCTGGTATGCCTTGGCCATCTTGGTTAACTCACGCAGGAAGTGCGGCAGCACCGTGTCGCACTCGGCCCGCCACGCCTCGTCTGGCTCGCCGTACATACCGGCACGGTCGCCCAGGAAATCAATATAACCACGTTGCAAAATGGCTCGAGCCCCCAGCTTGGGCAGGTTCGGGGTGCCCAGTCCCCATGTCATGTGCTCGAAGATGCTCATGTGTGGCTGCTCCAGTTTGGGTTGTCGTTGGTGCCGTGGTTGACGTAGGCACCCACAATGGTGCGTCTCCACTCCCCAACGGGATAGCCGAGGTCGTTGCACTCACGCTCCCACCACGCAAAGCTAATCTCGCGGGGCAGGTTGTCCACCATGTCCAGTGGACTCACGAACAGCGAGGTCTTGTGCATCGTTGGCACGGGCTTGATCTTGTCGGGGCCAGTGCGCTTGCCGGTCTCGTCATAGTCGTGTGCCCACTTCGGGAAGGTGAGCTGATAGGCAATGAGCCTATGCAAATCGCCATGTGCGCTCATTGCCTGAGCTACTGCGATCTGAGTGAAGCTATCGTTGAACTCGATCATGATGTTTCTCCATGAAACAAAAAGGGCCGCCAGAATGGGCAGCCCATGATTGAACTCTCCCTTTAGGGAGAGGATTAGTTCCTCTGCAGCGGGGTGACGTCGTCCCACGGTACGTTCTCCCACACCTTGAATAGCCTCTGCCAAGCGGCCTGGCTAAAGCTGTCGGTAAATTCAATCATTGTTGTTTCTCCATTTCCGCTGGTATGCGGTAAGCCGCTGCCAACAGCTCAAACTGTTCAACCAGGTAACTGATGCTGATGCCCAGTTCATCACTGACCCCATCCCCTAGACGGTGATGCAGGTGTGCCATGTCATCGGCGATACGTTGAGCTATCTGGGCAGTTGAGCTCGGTGGTGAGCTTGTCACTGTCAGAGTGATGGAAAGGTTCATCACATCTCTCCCCAAGGAGCTTGGTCCCACAGTGACAACCGAGTCAGCACGTCTTGCGCCAGCGCTTGCTGCAACTGCTGTATTACCTTCACCAGCCGTGGAGCCTGCTCGGGGCTCCCGCTCCATTCGCTCGATTGGTACAGGGCACAGCAGGTGAATTTGTAGAGGGCTACCAGTGCGGCATCGTTGAGTGGTGCCTGGTGGTAACGGTGGGCAGGTTTAAGCGGTCCCAGTTTGGTTGAGCCACGCTGGCGTGGTTCCTTCTGGTCTTGCTGGCGTCCTAACTGATAGCGATGCCAGACCGCCCGCCTGTTGGCGAGCATCATCAACCGTACCAACCGATCAACTCGCCATGTCCAGGTACTGGTCGTGTCTGCTGGCGGGAACCACCAGAGGGTGCGCAGCAACTCAAGGGTGTAGTGCGGTGGCATCGGGGCATTGCAAAAACGGTGCAACTGTACGGCAAAGGCCAGGTAATCCTGGCGGTCGATCATGAAGGCAGACATGGGGTGACTCCTTGAAATGCGAAAGGCCACCTTTGGTGAGGTGGCCCTGTGGGTTGTGTCGGAATATCCGGATCATGGTGTTGGCTCTAATGATCCGGGTGAACGATCGGTCTGTATGTTATTGCTGCGCCTGTTCTGCGTCTGGGTGAGCAACATCAAACAAGATGGCGTAGAGCGCACAATCAATGCCGTTGACGGCATCGTGATGCGGGTAATAGGGCGGTGTGTCTCTGGAGCGATCGAAGTAGTCGCCAAAGCAGCTGAGACACTCGCGTATCTCGATGGTGGAGCCTTGCAGCAAGGTCTCTTCAAACTGCTTGGCATAGGCCTCGTCATCATGGGCCTTGGTGACGGCCTTCTCCAGCAACGTCAGCGCATCTTCGTTGCTGACGGCTGTCAGGCTATGGCGCAGCTTCTCGAGGGTTTCCTCAAGGGAATAGGGATTGGGTAATCGCATGGTGCTTGTCCCTTCTTTGAGTAGCTAATGGCGTAGCTGATGCAGCAGCGCATCGATAGCCTCGATACAGTCAGCTTGGGTGAGCAGGTAGCCGTTAGGCAGGTGAGCCACGATGGCGGGCTCGGCCTGCATCTCGATGTTGTCAGCAAGCCAGCAGCGCAATTCGAGGAGGATATCGAGGGCGGTGAGGTGGGTTTTGCCTGGGGTTAGAGTCATAGTTGGCCTCTCTCGGCCAGCGAGACTACGCCCTCAGCGCCGACCACCAGATGGTCGAGCAACCGGACATCGACCAAGGCCAAGGCCTCTTTGAGGGTTTGGGTAAAGACCCGGTCAGATTGGCTAGGTTCCGGGTCACCGCTGGGGTGATTGTGCACCGCGATGATGGCCCCGCAATTGAGTAACAAGGCCCGTTTGACCACTTCCCGAGGGTAGATGCTGGCGCTATCGAGGGTGCCGCGAAACAGCTCTTCAAAGGCCAGCACGCGATGCTGGGAGTCAAGGAATAGCGCACCAAACACTTCATGCTCTCGGTCCTGCAGCAGGGTTTGCAGCCGCCCGGCGGCCTCTGTAGTACTGGTAATGGCGGTGCCTTTGGCCAGGCGTTTGCGAGCAATCTGGTTGGCGATGCGCAGCAGGTCTTGCTCGGTCACCGGTTCAGTGACGACATAAGTGCCGGGGCATTCCCCGGCTTTGAGTTTGTGGTAACGCATGGTGGTCTCCTGAAAAAGAAAGACCCCGGCAGCGCGAGGCAGACCGGGGCTAAATGCAGAGGTGTTGTTGGTTCACTTTGAGGGTAGTTCAGTTGACCGTCGTGATGGGGGCTGCCATGGCTGTGGGCTCACTCTTCACTGGCACCAGCGATTCGGGGACCAGTACAGTGAGGGGGATAGCGAGTGCAATACTCAGCCGTTCCGCCAGTTGGTAAGCCGGTCCTATGGTGTCGTAGTCAGCGACCCAGGTGGCTAGGGCCAGTCCGCTGGCTTCGACGGCCCGCAGGTAGACGCTGTAGCCCTGAACCGTCAGGCCGCTGTCACGTACCACCTGTATCTCTCCCTCTCGATTGATGGCCTCCAACTCAACGGCTATCGGTTGTTTGGGCATCATGCCTCCTCAGTCACCAGTGACGGTGACGGTAAAAAAGCCCAGCTGGGCGTAGGCAAGAAAACTGTTCTGCCACATGTTGAATAACTCTTGGGCATCCGCCATGGGGAGCGGTCCCCAGCCTTGCAGGTAGTGCTCGTTATCCAGGAAGTTGAAGTCGAGTTCTTTGCAGAGCTCGGTATCTTGTCCCAAGCCTTGGTAGCTAAAATCAGTGACGTAGTCGAATAGCCAACCATCAAGACCACGTATCAGCTGGATCTCGACCGGATGGACCCCACCGCTTTGAGGTTGATAGTCAGGGTTGCGAAAGCTGAAGGTAAGCCGGGTGAGTTGTTCAAGGTCGAAGTCATATTTCACGGCTTCCTGATTGAGTAGTACCAGCAGTGGCTCTGTCACAAGCAGGCTAAAGCCATCCCGGTGAAAAGGAATTGTCATGATGTATCCTCGTATCGATTCAGTCTTTGAGCCAATCCCATAGTTTGCTGACGCCATAGGCAGCAACGGCGCCTACTGCAAGAGGCGCTAACAGCGGGGCTGAAGCAATGCCGGTGATCGACACTACCGTCGCAGCAGCCCCACTACCGCCAGCAGTTGTGGCCAGAGTACTGGCAGCAAGCCCTGCGGTTGCACTGGTGGCCGCCTTGCCCAGCGTATGGCGGGCCACTTCGGCTGCCACTACCGTTGCTACCGCGGTCTGCAGCAGCTTCGGGGGATGCTGAACCCCTTCAATGCACCAGGTAACAAATTGTTCGCTAGTGGCAAATGGCTGGCCTTGTTCACCTTCATTGAGCCGTGCGTAGGCCCGCGTCAGGCTCTCCTCTCGACAGAACAGGCGTTGGACATGGGGCCAGACCTCAATAGCGTTGTTCTGGCTGAATTCAGCCAGCGAGGTCAACGCCAGTTGGCCTGAGTGCTCTCCGGAAGGGGATAGTCGACAGTGAATGACCAGGTCATGGCCAACAAAGAGGCCATGATGATGGCCTTCAGGCTGTGGTGTTACCAAGTGATCGCCAATAATGAAATGTCGTGTCATGGGATGATGATCCTCATCAAGGGTTGGAAATGAAAAAGGGCGTCACCATCACGGTGACGCCCTTTGGCTTTATTTTTTTTCTGAGCGGGCTACTTGCCGCCTACGGTGATCTTAAGTGGTTGATGAAACTCGGGTGTGAAGGTGGAGATTGGGAGCCGGGTAACTTGGTTATGTGCAAAGACTTCGGTCGCCTGAATAATGGCGATAGACTTGGCTTGCTCAACCTGTCCGCAATCAACCTCCGTAAAACCGCCACCATAACGAGTAGCGGAGCTCCCGCCGAACGATTCAACCTCCAGAGTTGATTCGGCCAGCGCTTTGCCCTTCTTATCATTAAACTGCAGCGTGATATACAAATGACCAAACTCGTCTGCCCCACCACTATCTAAAGAGAAGTGATACGCACAGACGCCTTGGTTTGCGTAAACGGTGTCAGTGTGCTGGATAGCGAGGTAGCGTTGCTCTTGCGCATTGCAGGCTAGGGCCGAAAATATCAGAGTCGAGGCCAATAAATACCGATGTATGTCTTTCATAAAAATCCTCGTAGCATTTACTCATATCTTAAAAGCATCTGGTTATTTACGCCCCAGATATCTGAATATTTCTTTGCCATTGTAAAAACCAACTAGGTCTTCCTCGTTTTTATACTTCTTGTTTGGTTGAAATTTGACAACAGTGCCAGGTCGACACATATCTTTCAGTGAAAGATTGAATTTTTCATCGGGTGTAATTGTATAACCAATGGCAATTTTGTGTGGAGAGCCAGCTGTGGAGATCCACCCCCACATACCAGCTTCACAGTCACCGAATGGTTGACTGCGCACAATGACCATAGAAAGATTACTTATTTCAGTTGCGATGCATTTTCTGTTTAAATTTAAGTGTGCGTTGCACCAAAATGGTTTCCCGGTTTTGTCCTGTACTAGTGCTGGCAGAAAACCGGTGAACGGTTCTGCCGCCTGAATTGATTGACTTCCAGACATAAGAGTTAGTAGTAAGCAAAATGTCAGTTTTTTCATTTTTTATCTCACCGAATAACTATGATCAAATAGATGTGTATGGCTATCGTCAGGAACGGTAAACCACACTATTTTTCAGTTGCTCTGAGACCTGAGAATGCGTTGCACACTGGAGATACTGATCCCCGTACGTTTTGCAATTTCAGATCTGGGTAACCCTTTGGCAACCAATGCAAGAACTTCATTACCTTTTGCCATTGCGGTAGGCTTACGGCCCTTATACACACCTCGTCGCTTGGCTAACTCAATACCTTCTGCTTGTCGCTCTAACATCAGCTCTCGCTCAAAAGTTGCGATAGCACCGATCATGGTGAGCATTAACTTGCCGGTAGGCGTCGAGGTATCGATCCCCAGATTCAATATCCGCAATGCAACTTGCTTTTGTTGTAGAAATTCTGATATTTCCAATAGGTGACGAGTATTACGAGCCAGACGATCCAGCTTGGTAACCATCATCACATCTCCCTCCTTCACATAATCCAACAGGAGAGTAAGTTGCGGTCTATCATCACTGGCACCGCTAACCTTCTCCTGGAAAACTTTATTGCATTCGGCCAGAGCTCGAAGCTGGACTTCCAGGCTCTGACCTCCCGTACTAACACGTGCGTAACCTATCAGTGCCATGGTCTCCTCCCGGTCAATAGGGCAAGGTACACTGACCCCCATGGTCAAAAGTCTCGAAGAGACCTTAATGACCAGAAAATGGAGGGAAATAGATGAAATGAGTTGTCGTTTTCAGAAGACGGCTGCACTGAACGTCAGAAGCCGACTGCACTATAGCAGCGGAGGGGTTGGATCCATCAGGCAACGACGGGCTGCTGCCGGCCATCAGCGGACGCAGGGAGGACTTTCCGCAACCGGCCGTTCGATGCGGCACCGATGGCCTTCGCGCAGGGGTAGTGAATCCGCCAGGATTGACTTGCGCTGCCCTACCTCTCACTAGTGAGGGGCGGCAGCGCATCAAGCGGTGAGCGCACTCCGGCACCGCCAACTTTCAGCACATGCGTGTAAATCATCGTCGTAGAGACGTCGGAATGGCCGAGCAGATCCTGCACGGTTCGAATGTCGTAACCGCTGCGGAGCAAGGCCGTCGCGAACGAGTGGCGGAGGGTGTGCGGTGTGGCGGGCTTCGTGATGCCTGCTTGTTCTACGGCACGTTTGAAGGCGCGCTGAAAGGTCTGGTCATACATGTGATGGCGACGCACGACACCGCTCCGTGGATCGGTCGAATGCGTGTGCTGCGCAAAAACCCAGAACCACGGCCAGGAATGCCCGGCGCGCGGATACTTCCGCTCAAGGGCGTCGGGAAGCGCAACGCCGCTGCGGCCCTCGGCCTGGTCCTTCAGCCACCATGCCCGTGCACGCGACAGCTGCTCGCGCAGGCTGGGTGCCAAGCTCTCGGGTAACATCAAGGCCCGATCCTTGGAGCCCTTGCCCTCCCGCACGATGATCGTGCCGTGATCGAAATCCAGATCCTTGACCCGCAGTTGCAAACCCTCACTGATCCGCATGCCCGTTCCATACAGAAGCTGGGCGAACAAACGATGCTCGCCTTCCAGAAAACCGAGGATGCGAACCACTTCATCCGGGGTCAGCACCACCGGCAAGCGCCGCGACGGCCGAGGTCTTCCGATCTCCTGAAGCCAGGGCAGATCCGTGCACAGCACCTTGCCGTAGAAGAACAGCAAGGCCGCCAATGCCTGACGATGCGTGGAGACCGAAACCTTGCGCTCGTTCGCCAGCCAGGACAGAAATGCCTCGACTTCGCTGCTGCCCAAGGTTGCCGGGTGACGCACACCGTGGAAACGGATGAAGGCACGAACCCAGTGGACATAAGCCTGTTCGGTTCGTAAACTGTAATGCAAGTAGCGTATGCGCTCACGCAACTGGTCCAGAACCTTGACCGAACGCAGCGGTGGTAACGGCGCAGTGGCGGTTTTCATGGCTTGTTATGACTGTTTTTTTGTACAGTCTATGCCTCGGGCATCCAAGCAGCAAGCGCGTTACGCCGTGGGTCGATGTTTGATGTTATGGAGCAGCAACGATGTTACGCAGCAGGGCAGTCGCCCTAAAACAAAGTTAGACGGCAAGAAAAGGTTCCACGAACTCTGATGAAAAACTACTTTAACAGCCCTTTCAAAGGGGAACTTCTTTCTGAGCAAGTGAAAAATCCAAATATCAGAGTAGGCCGGTATAGCTATTACTCTGGCTACTATCACGGGCACTCATTTGATGAATGCGCGCGATACTTGCTTCCAGATCGTGATGACGTTGATAAATTGATCATTGGCAGCTTTTGTTCTATAGGAAGCGGGGCTTCCTTCATCATGGCTGGCAATCAGGGGCATCGGCATGACTGGGCATCATCCTTCCCCTTCTTCTATATGCAAGAGGAGCCTGCTTTCTCAAGAGCACTCGACGCCTTCCAAAGAGCAGGTGATACCGTCATTGGCAATGATGTCTGGATAGGCTCGGAGGCAATGATTATGCCTGGCATCAAAATTGGAGACGGTGCCGTGATAGGTAGTCGCTCGTTGGTGACAAAAGATGTAGAGCCTTATGCCATCATCGGGGGAAATCCCGCAAAGCAAATTAAGAAGCGCTTCTCCGATGAGGAAATCTCATTGCTCATGGAGATGGAGTGGTGGAACTGGCCACTAGATAAAATTAAGACAGCAATGCCTCTGCTGTGCTCGTCAAATATTTTTGGTCTGCATAAGTATTGGCGCGAGTTTGCCGTCTAACAATTCATTCAAGCCGACGCCGCTTCGCGGCACGGCTTAATTCTGGCGTTAAACATCATGAGGGAAGCGGTGATCGCCGAAGTATCGACTCAACTATCAGAGGTAGTTGGCGTCATCGAGCGCCATCTCGAACCGACGTTGCTGGCCGTACATTTGTACGGCTCCGCAGTGGATGGCGGCCTGAAGCCACACAGTGATATTGATTTGCTGGTTACGGTGACCGTAAGGCTTGATGAAACAACGCGGCGAGCTTTGATCAACGACCTTTTGGAAACTTCGGCTTCCCCTGGAGAGAGCGAGATTCTCCGCGCTGTAGAAGTCACCATTGTTGTGCACGACGACATCATTCCGTGGCGTTATCCAGCTAAGCGCGAACTGCAATTTGGAGAATGGCAGCGCAATGACATTCTTGCAGGTATCTTCGAGCCAGCCACGATCGACATTGATCTGGCTATCTTGCTGACAAAAGCAAGAGAACATAGCGTTGCCTTGGTAGGTCCAGCGGCGGAGGAACTCTTTGATCCGGTTCCTGAACAGGATCTATTTGAGGCGCTAAATGAAACCTTAACGCTATGGAACTCGCCGCCCGACTGGGCTGGCGATGAGCGAAATGTAGTGCTTACGTTGTCCCGCATTTGGTACAGCGCAGTAACCGGCAAAATCGCGCCGAAGGATGTCGCTGCCGACTGGGCAATGGAGCGCCTGCCGGCCCAGTATCAGCCCGTCATACTTGAAGCTAGACAGGCTTATCTTGGACAAGAAGAAGATCGCTTGGCCTCCCGCGCAGATCAGTTGGAAGAATTTGTTCACTACGTGAAAGGCGAGATCACCAAGGTAGTCGGCAAATAATGTCTAACAATTCGTTCAAGCCGACGCCGCTTCGCGGCGCGGCTTAACTCAAGCGTTAGATGCACTAAGCACATAATTGCTCACAGCCAAACTATCAGGTCAAGTCTGCTTTTATTATTTTTAAGCGTGCATAATAAGCCCTACACAAATTGGGAGATATATCATGAAAGGCTGGCTTTTTCTTGTTATCGCAATAGTTGGCGAAGTAATCGCAACATCCGCATTAAAATCTAGCGAGGGCTTTACTAAGCTTGCCCCTTCCGCCGTTGTCATAATCGGTTATGGCATCGCATTTTATTTTCTTTCTCTGGTTCTGAAATCCATCCCTGTCGGTGTTGCTTATGCAGTCTGGTCGGGACTCGGCGTCGTCATAATTACAGCCATTGCCTGGTTGCTTCATGGGCAAAAGCTTGATGCGTGGGGCTTTGTAGGTATGGGGCTCATAATTGCTGCCTTTTTGCTCGCCCGATCCCCATCGTGGAAGTCGCTGCGGAGGCCGACGCCATGGTGACGGTGTTCGGCATTCTGAATCTCACCGAGGACTCCTTCTTCGATGAGAGCCGGCGGCTAGACCCCGCCGGCGCTGTCACCGCGGCGATCGAAATGCTGCGAGTCGGATCAGACGTCGTGGATGTCGGACCGGCCGCCAGCCATCCGGACGCGAGGCCTGTATCGCCGGCCGATGAGATCAGACGTATTGCGCCGCTCTTAGACGCCCTGTCCGATCAGATGCACCGTGTTTCAATCGACAGCTTCCAACCGGAAACCCAGCGCTATGCGCTCAAGCGCGGCGTGGGCTACCTGAACGATATCCAAGGATTTCCTGACCCTGCGCTCTATCCCGATATTGCTGAGGCGGACTGCAGGCTGGTGGTTATGCACTCAGCGCAGCGGGATGGCATCGCCACCCGCACCGGTCACCTTCGACCCGAAGACGCGCTCGACGAGATTGTGCGGTTCTTCGAGGCGCGGGTTTCCGCCTTGCGACGGAGCGGGGTCGCTGCCGACCGGCTCATCCTCGATCCGGGGATGGGATTTTTCTTGAGCCCCGCACCGGAAACATCGCTGCACGTGCTGTCGAACCTTCAAAAGCTGAAGTCGGCGTTGGGGCTTCCGCTATTGGTCTCGGTGTCGCGGAAATCCTTCTTGGGCGCCACCGTTGGCCTTCCTGTAAAGGATCTGGGTCCAGCGAGCCTTGCGGCGGAACTTCACGCGATCGGCAATGGCGCTGACTACGTCCGCACCCACGCGCCTGGAGATCTGCGAAGCGCAATCACCTTCTCGGAAACCCTCGCGAAATTTCGCAGTCGCGACGCCAGAGACCGAGGGTTAGATCATGCCTAGCATTCACCTTCCGGCCGCCCGCTAGCGGACCCTGGTCAGGTTCCGCGAAGGTGGGCGCAGACATGCTGGGCTCGTCAGGATCAAACTGCACTATGAGGCGGCGGTTCATACCGCGCCAGGGGAGCGAATGGACAGCGAGGAGCCTCCGAACGTTCGGGTCGCCTGCTCGGGTGATATCGACGAGGTTGTGCGGCTGATGCACGACGCTGCGGCGTGGATGTCCGCCAAGGGAACGCCCGCCTGGGACGTCGCGCGGATCGACCGGACATTCGCGGAGACCTTCGTCCTGAGATCCGAGCTCCTAGTCGCGAGTTGCAGCGACGGCATCGTCGGCTGTTGCACCTTGTCGGCCGAGGATCCCGAGTTCTGGCCCGACGCCCTCAAGGGGGAGGCCGCATATCTGCACAAGCTCGCGGTGCGACGGACACATGCGGGCCGGGGTGTCAGCTCCGCGCTGATCGAGGCTTGCCGCCATGCCGCGCGAACGCAGGGGTGCGCCAAGCTGCGGCTCGACTGCCACCCGAACCTGCGTGGCCTATACGAGCGGCTCGGATTCACCCACGTCGACACTTTCAATCCCGGCTGGGATCCAACCTTCATCGCAGAACGCCTAGAACTCGAAATCTAACGTCCGTTCGGGCATCGAGGTCCATGTCGGGGTGGGACGGGCCCGTGGCTTCAAGATCACTTGCAGTCCGACCGCGATGTCTTGGTTGCGCGAGAGGTTGTCGATATCCTCCACTTCCATCATCAACCCTGGATAATGCCGCCGCCGTCATCGCCGCCGACGCCCGTGCCGGGCTTTTCGGGCCTGTCAGGCTTGCTCGGCCTTCAGCCTGCCTGGGCGAGATCTCCGGCGGACGGATTAACGGCGGAGCTTCGCCGCCTTTCGTGCGTGTGAAGGCCGAAGATAGTTCTCTCAAAAACATCCGTTTATGAGAGATACCAAATGTCATTTTCAGAAGACG
>NZ_CAWMDN010000131.1:0-124658 GCF_963866575.1 Aeromonas sp. L_1B5_3 | reverse complement strand
TCAGATGTGTATAAGAGACAGAGCCAAGATCAAGAGCTTGCGCGCCACATCCATGCCGTTGAGATCGTCGCGGGGATCCGGCTCGGTAAAGCCGTTGCCACGAGCGATCTTGGTCGCTTCGGAGAAGGCCATCCCCTCGTCCAGCTTGCCGAAGATAAAGGAGAGCGAACCGGAGAGGATGCCGTCAAACGCGCGCAGCTTGTCACCGGCCATGATGAGGTTCTGCAGGTTCTCGATAACCGGCAGACCGGCGCCCACGTTGGTCTCGTACAGGAACTTGCGGCGAGTCTGGCGGGCAGTGCGGCGCAGCGCCTTGTAGTAATCGAGCGAACCGGTGTTGGCCTTCTTGTTGGGAGTAACCACATGGAAACCGGCGGCGAGGAAGTCGGCGTACTGGACGGCCACCGCCTCGGAGGAGGTACAGTCGACAATCACCGGGTTGATGATGTGGCTCTCCTCCACCAGCTTTTTCACCCCGTCCAGCGAGAAGCTGTCGCGGGCTTCCACCAGCTGTTCGCGCCAGTTGGCGAGGTTCAGGCCATCCTTGTTGACCGCCATCTGGCGGCTGTTGGCGATGCCGACCACCCGCAGACCGGTGCCCTGCTCGGCCAGTACCGGCTGCTGGCGGGCAATCTGATCCACCAGTGCGGCGCCGACGCCACCCACCCCGACCACGAACAGGTCGATAAAGTGCTGGCTGCCAAAGAAGTTCTGGTGGCACGCCTTGATCGCTTCCGCCACCTTGCCGGAGCGCACCACCGCCGAGATGGAGCGCTCGCTGGAGCCCTGCGCAATGGCGACGATATTGATGGAGGCCTGCGCCAGCGAGGTGAAGAAGCGAGCCGCCATCCCCTTGGCAGTGCGCATGCCGTCACCGATCAGGGAGATGATGGCCAGATCGTTCATGATCTCGAGCGGGTCGAGCAGCTGGTTCTTGAACTCCAGCTCGAACTCGCGCTCCAGCACCTTGCGGGTCTTGTCGCTGTCGTAGCTGTGGATACAGAAGCTGACGCTGTATTCGGAAGATGACTGGGTGATCAGCACAATGCTGACCCCGGCGCGAGAGACGGCGGAGAAGATGCGACCGGCCATGCCGACCATCCCCTTCATGCCGGGGCCGGAGACGTTGAACATGCACATGCCGGCCAGATCGGAGATGGCCTTCACTTTCAGGTCGTCATCGCCGCTCTCGGGGCCGATCAGGGTACCCGGCCCCTGCGGGTTGAAGCTGTTCTTGATAAGGCAGGGAATGTGGAACTGGGCCACCGGCGCGATGGTTTTCGGGTGCAGCACCTTGGCGCCGAAGTAGGAGAGCTCCATCGCCTCCTTGTAGGAGAGAGTTTTCAGCAGATAGGCATCCGGCACCAGACGCGGGTCACAGCTGTAGCAGCCCTCGACATCGGTCCAGATCTCGCAGCACTCGGCATCGACACAGGCGGCCAGCACGGCGGCGGAGTAGTCGGAGCCGTTACGGCCCAGCAGCACGGTTTCACCCTTGTCGCTGCCGCCGGTAAAGCCCGGCATCAGATAGAGGCATTGCTGCTTTTCTGCCACAACAGGACGCAAGCCCCTGGCGGCAAAGCGCACCCGGGAGGCTTCGATATCGACGTGAGCTTCCAGATAGCCGCCATCGGTCACCAGCAGCTCTTCCGGCACGATAAGACCCAGCTCGAGGCCACGTACCCGCAGCAGTTCGTGCATAAAGGCGATGGAGAGGTTCTCGCCACGGCTCAGGATGCGCGCCTGCACGTTGTCTGGACAGAGCCCCAGCAGGCGGATGCCCTGCATCAGCCGCTCCACCTGATCCAGTTCGCTGGTGAGGCGTGCCTGCAGCGCTTTGTCATTGAGCGCCGGATACGCCGCCTTCAACCCGGCCAGCAGGCGGGAGAAGATACCGTTCACTTCAAACAGGGTACTGCTGGCATCCATGCCACGGCTGGTCTGCTCGACCAGCGCTACCAGATGGTTGGTTACCTTGGCAGGAGCAGACAGCACCAGGGCTACCTGAGACTGGCCATGGGTATTCACCGCAATGTCGGCAACCCGTAAAAAACGCTCTGCGTCGGCCAGAGATGACCCGCCAAACTTCAACACTCTCATCGCTTTCTCTCCCTGTAATCCCTGCTGTATAACCGAAAAACCAGTCTGAAAATCATCCAACAAAAAGGCCCGTACTGGGTGGGTACGGGCCTTTTCTGATTTCTGTGCTTGTTCGTCAGCGCATCAACCGGCCCCAGTGCCACCTGTGGTGGTACCGGTAATAATGGTGGTGGTGATGATGTTGGTGAATAGCTGCATGACGAACACTCGTGAACGAAACTGGCTTTTAGCAATACCGCGCCGGGCGCAGGGCTGTCAACTTAAACCTCTTTGCCAAGTTTGCGGGCAAGGTCCTTGCAGAGCAGGTGGAGCATGTTCAAATCCCGCTGCGGCAGCATGGGTACCCGGTCCATCACCCACTGATGCAGTTTTTCATCCTGCGAAACTCCGAGTTCACCCAGAATTTCTGCTGTTTTGCTTTTCAGCACGCGAACCTGTCCGCTGTTATCAATATTTTCTGCTGCGACACTTGCCTCATCGAGCAGCGGGCTCAGCTCGTAGGCGTAGAGCATGATCGCCTGCCCCAGATTGAGGGACGGGTAGCTCACCTTGAGGGGCAGATAGCTGATGAGATCGACCTCGGCCAGCTGTTCGTTGGAGAGGCCAGACTCTTCGCAACCAAAGACGATGGCGACCTTGTTGAGGGAGGGCTTGGCGCGGATCTGGTCGCGAATTTCAGCCGGGGTGAGGTAGTGCTGGTAGCGGCCACGCTGGCGGGCGGTGGTGGCGATCACCAGATCCATATCGGCCAGCGCCTCGGGCAGGGTGTCGAACGCCTCGGCCTGAGCCAGGATCTCCTGCGCGCCGTGAGCCACCCAGCTCGCTTCATCCTCTTCGTGCACCCGGCTTGCCACCAGTCGCATGGCGTCAAAGCCCATGGTTTTCATGGCGCGGGCGGCGGCGCCGACGTTGGCGGGGCGGGCAGGTGCCACCAGGACAAAATAGAGCTTCATCGGGTTTCCTCACAGGCCGGACGGCCTCTCAAACAGACGGTAAACAGTCGCTGAACCATCGCCAAAACAGGGGCGCAATCTACCGTTTATCCGCGAAAATTGCCACTTGAACAGATGTTTCAATGTTGCCATAGTGGCCTGACGCACGCCTTTTTTGCGCCCGTTTTCCGGTGCATTCGGCCCGAAAAATCACAAGGAAGAGAGAGATGCAGCAGCCATTGGAACAGGCCGTCGCCGAGACCATATTGCAACGGTTCGAGTCGTTTTACAGCCGGTTTCTCGAGATCACCCGCGGCAGCAAGAGCCGCTTCGAGAACAGTGACTGGCTGGGAGTGCAGCTGGCGGGGCGCGAGCGCATTCGCCTCTACGACCACCATGTGGGGGCCACCGCCAGCTCCATCCGCCAGATGATGGGAGAGCACCACGCCACCCAGGAGCTGCTCAAGCGGGTGAAGGGGGCTTTCAGCGATCTGCTGCCCAAGTGCGAGAACTTCGAGGTGGCGGAGTCCTTCTTCAACTCCGTCTATCGCCGGATCTTTCGCCATCGCAATATCCGCGACGAGAACCTCTATATCCACCCCTTCGTCAGCCGTGGCGACAAACCCGATCTCAGCGCATTGCTGCGCATCTATCGCACCGATCTCGCCCACCTGCCGCAGACCCTGAGCCAGCTTTTGGGGGATTACAGCTTCACCCTCCCCTACGAGGACAAGCAGCGGGATATTGTCGACATCCACCGCCATCTTGCCGAGAACGGCCCACAAATCCTCCATGATGAGCCCTTTGCCATCGAGCTATTGAAAGAGGTGTTCTACCGCAACAAGGGGGCCTATCTGGTGGGGCTTATTCGGGTCAAGGATCAGGTCTTCCCCTTTATCCTGCCCCTGCTCAGCACTGGCCAGAGCATCTATGTGGACACCGTCATCTTCGAGCCGGATCTCGCCTCCATCGTCTTTGGCTTCGCCCGCGCCTACTTTATGGTCTATGCCCGTGAACCGGCGCTGTTTGTCGCCTTCCTGCGCCAGATCATGCCCCACAAGCCCGATTACGAGATCTACAACGCTATCGGCTGCCAGAAGCACGGCAAGACCGAGCTCTATCGCCACTACCGCCACCATCTGGCCCAGAGTCGGGATCAGTTCATCATCGCGCCGGGCATCAAGGGGATGGTGATGAGCGTGTTTACCCTCCCCTCCTACGATGTGGTGTTCAAGGTGATCAAGGACGAGTTCACCCCGCCCAAGGAGGTGAGCCACGAGCAGGTCAAAGAGAAGTACCGGCTGGTCAAACAGCACGATCGGGTTGGCCGCATGGCCGATACCCAGGAGTTCACCAACTTCGAGTTTCCGCTGGATCGCATCTCGCCCGAACTCCTTGCCGAACTCAAGACGGTAGCGCCCTCGGCCCTCACCATCACCGACGACAAGCTGGTGATCAAGCACCTCTACACCGAGCGCAAGATGATCCCGCTCAACCTCTATCTGGACAAGGCGGACGAACAGCAGACCCGCCTCGCGCTGGAGGAGTACGGCAACGCCATCAAGCAGCTGGCGGCGGCCAACATCTTCCCGGGGGACATGCTGTTCAAGAACTTCGGCGTCACCCGCCACGGCCGGGTGGTCTTCTACGACTACGACGAGATCTGCTACATGACGGAGTGCAACTTCCGCCAGATCCCGCCGCCCCGCTACCCCGAGGATGAGTGGAGCGCCGAGCCCTGGTACTCGGTGGCCCCCAACGACATCTTCCCCGAGGAGTTCGCCACCTTCCTGCTGCAAAAGCCGCAGGTGCGGGAGATCATGTTGCAGCTGCACAAGGAGATGTTCGACGCCAACTACTGGAAGATGCTGCAGAGCAACATCAAGGTGGGGGTGTTCGAGGATGTCTATCCCTACCGCCGCAAGAAGCGCTTCAAGTACCAGCGCGGCGGCTGAGTCCGCCGAGCCCGCGCACATCGCAGCAACGAAAACGGGGTGGCCCAAGCCACCCCGTTTTGCTATCCGCTTTGCGCCTTAACTGCCGCGACGGCGGATCACCCCCTCCTGCATGGTGCTCGCCACCAGCACCCCGTCACGGGTGAAGAACTGGCCGCGTACCAGACCGCGACCGCTGCTGGCGCTTGGGCTGTCTACCACGTAGAGCAGCCAGTCGTCGAAGCGGAAATCCCGGTGGAACCACATGGAGTGATCGATGGTGGCTACCTGCATATCCGGCTCCCAGTACGACACCCCGTGCGGCTGCAGCGAGGTGAGCAGGAAGTTGAAGTCGGAGGCGTAGGCCAGCAGGTATTTGTGCACCCGCAGATCGTCCGGCATCTGGCCGTTGGCCTTGAACCAGACGTGGCGCACCGGATCCTGCACCGTCGGCCGAATAGGGTCGACCAGGGTCACCGGACGCATCTCGATGGGCTGTTCGCAGAGGATCTTGTCCCGCAGGGAGGCCGGGATCAGGTTCTCGTAGGGGCGCACCAGCTCCAACTCGCTCTTGAGCTCCTCCGGCGGGGTGATGCCGGTGGGCATCTGCGCCTGATGCTCGAAGCCATCGGCCGGCACCTGAAACGAGGCGTTGAGATAGAAGATGGGCTTGCCACCCTGAATCGCCTTGACCCGGCGGGTGGAGACGGTCTGGCCATCACGGATATTCTCCACGTCATAGACGATGGGACGGGTCACATCCCCCGGACGCAGGAAGTAGGAGTGAAAACTGTGAACCTGACGGCCGGTCTCGACCGTCTGCTTGGCGGCTGACAAGGCCTGCCCCATTACCTGTCCGCCAAACACGGCCCGCAGACCGAGATCCTGGCTCTGGCCCCGAAACAGGCCCTCCTCGATTTTTTCCAGCGCCAGCAACGCCAGCAGCCCATCAAGTACCTTGCTCATTGTTCACTCCTCTGTCAGAGCCGCACAGGCTAACAAGCTCACCGGAGCAGAGCAACCGCCATGCGTCCGTTCATGTCGCCCGGAAGGCGCAGAAACAGTGCGCTTCGAATCTGTTTTTTCCCCGGTGAAACCATTAATCTGAAAAAAGTCGATAGAGGCGAGGTCACCAGCCATGCACATTCGTTATCCACTCACCCTCTCTGTCGCTCATCACCCTTTTTTGTGCCTGCGCCATCCGCTGCTTGCCCCTCTCCTTGCGCTCTCGCTGCTCCCTGCCAGCGCGGCGCAGAGTGCGGTCATCATCACCGGCGAACTGCCCCCTTACTCCTCTGCGGAGCTGGCCAATGGCGGCGAGCTGGCAAGCAAGGTGCTCACCATTCTCAAAGCGGCTGGCCACCCGGATCTGCAGATCTCCTATCAGCCCTGGCCACGCGGACTTAAAAACATCGAGCTGGGCAACGCCATCGCCGCGTTCCCCTTTACTTGGACCAACGAGCGCAGCAACAGCCTGCTGTTCAGTACCCCCATCGCCTTTGATATCCAGTCCTGGTACACCACGCCCGACAAGAAGGGGCTGGAATCCCCGCCCTGGCAGCAAAAAACCGCCTGCGTGCCCAAGGGGTGGTTCTCCGATGCCATCGAGCGGGTCATCAACGATCAGGGGTTGATCGTCAGAACCACCAACCGCCTCAACCAGTGCGTCGAGCTGCTGAAAAAGGGCAAAGTCGATCTGGTGCCCATCAACGACACCTCGAAAAAGAACCTATCCGAAGAAGACAGCGCCGCCCTCTACCGCCTCTCGCTGTTTCGCCAGAACGTCACCTTCTATCTGGTCACCTCCCGCAACGCAGAGGGGGAGAAGTTTATCCACGACTTCAACGACAAATGGAACGCCCAGGCCTACTGACCCGCCCCCCCCCTCCTGCCCGCAGACACCGCAACAAATCCCTCCCCCTTGGCCATACCGGCACTGGCCTTGGCACCACAAATACCGCAGGATCGGAGGCAGTTGCCCCCCGCTATTCGGTGACTCACACTGCAACCCCTTATCGGATTATTTCACTGGTGATACAGCAGAGCAGCAACTCGTTACATGGATGCAAAAATCATCATATCGGACGGGGTCTGACTGGACGACCCGCTTGCCACCATGGCTGGCCGACAACACCAAACAGCGGCTCGACTTTTTCTCTGCGAAAGATACAATCCATGCACTGGAGATGGCATTCCTCCACATGCATACGCACACAAACCGCCGTTGTGGCTAATGATGCCTACGTTTCAGTCCAGGTCAGGGCTGCGTAGCATATGCACCACTGTCCTGGAGTCTCTGCACTAAAGGACGATTTATATGCTTAATTCGATTCTTGCCATCAGCGTTGGCGCCTCGTTCGGTGCCATATTTCGCTGGCTACTGGGCACATCCCTGAACGCTATCTTTCCTACCCTCCCGCTGGGCACTCTCGTGGCAAACTTGCTGGGAGGCTATCTGATCGGGATCGCTATCGCTTTCTTTTCCGCAAACCCCAATCTCCCCCCTGAGTGGCGGCTGCTGGTGATCACCGGTTTTCTCGGCGGGTTAACCACCTTTTCAACATTCTCTGCTGAAGTCACTTCATTACTGCAGGCCGGTCGATTGGCTTGGGCAGGGGGGGCGATTTGTGTCCATGTACTGGGTTCGCTGGCTATGACTCTTGCCGGCATGTGGTCAATGTCAATGCTGCAACGGATGTGACAGGAGTATCTATGCAAGGCTATCAATTAACATTTTACACTCGCCAGGATCGCTCAATCGAGGGTCAACCATTGGCACAATGGCTGGTCGAGCAGGCTAAAGAGCTCGGTATTCAGGGGGCCACCCTGTTGGCTGCCAATGAAGGGCTTGGGCATGACCGGCGTCTGCACTCGGCTCATTTTTTCGAACTGTCAGACCAGCCATTGGAAGTGACGTTTTCAGTCACTGACAACGAGGTAAACCTCATATTCGACCTGCTAAAGAAACACAACACGAGTGTGTTTTATACCTTGATGCCCATAGAGTTCGGGATGTCTGGCGATCGCTAATCTGGTAATCAAATCGCTATATCGCCTCTTGTCTGGCATAAGAGGCGATATAGCGACCCACTTTTGGGGCTACCCCCCTGCATAGCAAGCACCACAGCACATCCGCCCACTATCAGCAGCATCGGCATCGGCATCGGCATCGGCATCGGCATCGGCATCGGCATCGGCATCGGCATCACGAATACAGCAGGATCGGAGGCTGTTGCCACTCCGCCATTAGGCTATCGACTCTTCCACCACGTCTCGGATTATTTCACTGGTGATACGGCCAACAAAAATTCGTTGCATGGATGCAAAAGTCCTCTTGGCGGATGGGAGTCAGGTTGAACGATCAGCTTGCCAGCATGGCTGGCCGATAAAATAAAACATCCGCGCAAGGCTGATGTCAGGTGATAACTAGATCTGTACAAACAACAGCACTACGCCTCTGTCAAAAAGGTGGGTGTCCCGGATTCCCCTCTGTCAAAAAAGTGGGTGTCCCGGATTTCCGGCCACACCAATATTTTACTGATATCGACAAAAACGTTTATATAAATATGTTACAACACCTACACCGACACCCCAAAACACACTTAACTTTAAATCAGACATAAATTCAACCGAGGAATATGCTATTGAGACATTACCGTGAGAGTAAATGGAACAATATATAAATGAAAACATTATTCTTATGGACAACACCCCTAAAAACATTAGAAATGAACCTAGAATAGAATAAAGAATATAAAACACCATAAGTTTCATTTCAAAACCTCATATAGGCGCATGGAGTCTTCTGTTGCATGAGTCTCAACCTCCGACAAAACAGCGCTACCAGAACCGGAAATAATCGCAGGAAGATTACTCTTAGGGTATGGATAAAATATTGGTGTGTTGGGTGATTGCATCCATTTTATATCATTTTTAGGCGGATTAAAAAACTTATCCAAGGGCTTATCCGCTTTACCAACTCCATATCCAACTGTAGAGCCCATGATACTAGCCGCCATTGAGCGCCATGGACTTTTTTGCTCAATAAGACTAGTAATACCACTTCCTGCAGCATTTACTGTCGCAACCCCCCAATACCCCATATTTACAGTAGCAGCACCGGTTACCATTGAAGCACCAAAGGTAACCCAACTAAACGGTTCACCGTCATATATTTGAGTTCCAGCATTAGCAGCCCCACTAATTCCAACCCCAACAAGCCGCTCTCCTATTGTTGCACTACCCACCCATTTCCCAACAGTTGGCAAAACGATTAGGACACCCACCTTTTGTAGCAAGCCACTATCGAACTGCTTGCAGGCATTATAAGGGTGTGTGCATTCGAACTGATGCATGTAAAACTCGGCTGGCAGGAGAAATTTGCAGGTTTAGAAAGCAACGCCCCTGCACAACCATTTACTGGACTATGTGCAATACCCGGAGCTATCAGCAGGGTAAATGCAAAGCAATCAAATCCGTGGTTGATGGCATCGCCGCTGGCCACAGTGGCGGGCAAACTGCTGACATTGATCTCTACCTCCCAGCACTCTGATCCCTTGTCGCCTGAATAGCGCCACCTGTTTCAACCAGAGAACACCATCAAGGCCCAACCGTTCCAGAATGGGTCCAAGTTGAGCGGGAATATGACCCCGTTTGTCGGGCCGAATAGCACGGCCTGTCCAATCAACCAGCATCAGGTAGTCGGTGAAGGCATAGGGTAGTTCTTCAGGCTTCCCCTGGCTGGCAAACGGCAGTAACAGTGGTGGCAAAACCTCAGGAGCAGCAGGCTCGTCAAAGCGCTGTTTGATACTGGATAGCAAACAGCCGCGACAGTTGCCCCAACTTGTCGACCACCCATTGGCGTCGATGCTCATAACTCTGGCCGGAGTGGGAATCCTCTCCGCACAGAAAAGCTCGCCGCACACAGCGACTGACCACGTGGTAGTAAGGCGTATCCTGCAAGCTGATTTGACGTGCAAAAAGGTGGGTGTCCCGGATTTCAATAAAAATCCGGATCTATGCTGCCTTCAGCTTTCAGGATCTCAAGGAACCGCTTATAAGCTGTTTCGTCATATTCTCGAAGATCATCTAGTAAATTCTCTTCAATTAATGATTTGTGATAAATCCCTGAATAGTAGTAAATAAAGCCATCGGGTACGGATGGTTCAATAATATCAACGCTATCAATAATCTTACCTGTTATGCGATAAGGAACTAAGCCACCACTATTTTTAGGTAAACCAAGCAATATTGTTTCAGTACAGGAGCCATCCACAGACAAAACCCAGTAAATACCAAATATGTCAATGATATGCCCACTAATTTGGCTTTTAATCTTCATTTTTCACCCCCCAAAGATGGGCCTGGCTGTAACTCAGAACGTTTAGGCGTAACGATTTTCATAAAAAGGTGGGTGTCCCGGAGTCCGGACAAAAATTCGTTACATGGATGCAAAAGTCATTTCGGCGGATGGGAGTCAGGTTGAACGACCAGCTTGCCAGCATGGCTGGCCGATAAAATAAAACACCGGCGCTAGGCCGGTATCTGGTGATGACTATGTCTTTACACCCCGCTAATACGCGTTAACAACCATAATAAAAGAGCATAAGAAATGACACCAAATAACATAATCTAGAAAGCCAAATTAAAACCGAAGAACTAGAAAACTCATATTTCAAAGTCAATTCGTTTAAAAAGGAAAAATCACCTACCTCATGATTTATAACATTCTGTAACCTACAATGAAAAAACAATAAAATAACACCAAGAAAGCCGGCACAATAAGAAATAATTCGTTGATGAGGCTCACCATTAACCCATGACAAAGCTAATCCCATAGCACATGATATAAAAAAGAATATAGATGCCAGATTAGTCAGCAAACAAGACTTAAACATCACGCTGTCCATAAACAAAAGCACAGCTCTAGAATCATTAAATTTTAATTTATTCCTGACATAAAAAACACCTGACAAAAAAATCAGCAAAGCAAGAAAAATTATCATTCCTGATGCAAACAATATCTTCATCTGGCCTTCCTTTTAATATGCATTAAAAAATATGGGTGCAAAATAATTCTCCTAATCGAGACTACGGCCCTAGTCTTTCTGTTTTTGTCGCTCTTGTAATTTGTTTTTGAGCCAAAGACCAATACCCAACACGGTTCCTCCTGCGAGAGCTTTATCTAACGAGCCATATAAAAAATCATCCAAGTCAAATATAAAAACACCAGTTTTAAAATATACCACAACTAATACCAGCGCATTACCAAAAACATCAAGAAAAATCATAAAAATATTACTTAATATAATAAATTTGATGAGATCCCAGAGGTTAATTTTTTTCATTTTTTTCTCCGCACCATCAAGGACGCGTCAAAAAGGTGGGTGTCCCGGATTTCGCCCCGGATTTCCGCCCTATATTGATTCTTTGCATGGAAGTTTATCCAGTACACTACTAACAGTGCCTTTATTTAAAATTGTTTTTTTAGCTGTACTCCCATAATCATGACTATATATCAAACATTCAAATTGATTATTACCTAAACAATAAAAAAGATAAAACCCTGTATCAGCTATTTCAAGGTGGCTCAAAAAAAACCTATTTTTTTTGAATCAAGCAACTCCATGTCATCAGGATCACAATCAAGTAGCATACCATGTGAATGAGCTAACTCCTTTAATAAAGCATGGGCAGTCATTGACATATCTAGCCCTTCATCTTGACTATCAATTACCTCTTGATGAGTATTTTTCAGATAATCCATAGCCATAGACAGTGTATAATTAGAACCTTTGGATGGATATATTTCATCTTCAATAAAAAACATGAAAACCCCAAATTTCCAATATTCATCATCTGTTTTCTCCAATAGTTCATAAAAAACAGCGAATTCAAAAGGTTGACCGAAAATCATTTTCCCCCCTTTAACTCTTTAATTTCTTTATTGAATGAACAAAGTTCTCTATTACCTAATGTCAAAAAGGTGGGTGTCCCAGATTTCCGATTTAGCATTTAAGGCTGATAATCTTCATATTCCCAAGCAAAGACACGGGACAGTTTTTGCGCTATCTCCATCCAGTCATTACCCTCACACTGGTCAATGTAATCTGTGATGGTTTTTGTGATTTCATCAAGATCATATTTACGAACCAGCAGCGTGTGCTGTATCAGTTCAGGCAACCAGTGATGCTTACAGAGCCATTCTGGCGTACAAATATGCAAGCGAAAATAATCAGCCCCTTCTTCGCCACAAGTTCCTATTGACAACTCAACCCAGAAAGAAAAACTATCATTTTCAATTGGTTGATAACTTTCCAACAGACAGTTATCTGACCACAATGACTTTAAATTAGCTTTCATTTTGTTATGCTAAGATGACCATTGCTGATCACCACTCCTGATTTGCCTAATATTTGGAAATTTGCCTGAACACCTGTGATAGCAAATTGGCTTTTCTTAGAAACCGGTGGCCGATAAATAAGGGAACCATCCAAAAAGGTGGGTGTCCCAGATTCCCCCAATCCAATCGAGCCTTCCCTGATATATAAAGTCAACCTTTACAACGACTTAATGCTAGTCGCAAACCAGCTCCAATTTCAGCTGGGGAGCAATCTAAAGAAAGAATGACATCTTCTAAACCATCGCCTTTAGTTCTTCCCCAAGCTTCCAGTTTTTCATGGCGTGTAGGTGATATGGTTATTACGCCATTTACCAGATGAATACCGCAGTTTTTCATGTCCTTAAACAGAGCTCGTTTGGTTTTATATCCATATTTCCCCATCAACATCGCAATCCAAGCTGCGTATCGTTCTATGCCTTTCTCTAGATCAAAAAACTCAATACGATCTGCCAGTTCAGTTAATGTTCGGCTATCAGACAAAGCTTGTAATAGTGTCCCTCCAAAACAGTCATCATCTACATCAGGAGTTAATAAATGACATGGGAAAAGAGGGTCACTTCCAGTCCGACCTAATCCAGAATAAGTTTCTACACTAAAAAAATCATGTGTAGTAAAAACATTGGCCCAGTAGTCTTGATCTTGATTAAATTGCATCACTTCACCTGTGTCACTTTAACTATTACACCTTGATTTTTGCCATACTCAATGGCTCGATTTATCTCTGTCCATTGTATCTTGGTGGTATTGGCGGGAACAGCTATCTGGATTTCTCTGTTAGCAAAAACGATTAGGACGCCCACCTTTTGTAGCAAGCCACTATCGAACGGCTTGCAGGCATTATAAGGGTGTATGCATTCGAACTGATGCCTGCAAAAGTCCACTGGAGGGAGAGATTTTCAGGTTTGGAAAGCAACCGCCCCTGCACAACCATTTACTGAACTATGTGCAATACCCGGAGCTATCAGCAGGGTAAACGCAAAGCAATAAAATCCGTGGTTGATGGCATCGCCGCTGGCCAAAATGGCGGGAAAACTGCTGACATTGATCTCTGCCTCCCACCACGCTGATCCCTTGTCGCCTGAATAGCGCCACCAGTTTCAACCAGAGAACACCATCAAGGCCCAACCGTTCCAGAATGGGTCCAAGTTGAGCCGGAATATGACCCCGTTTGTCGGGCCGAATAGCACGGCCTGTCTAATCAAGCGAGTCGATAACCAAATCGGTAATACGTTCTTTTTGGGGGATACGATAAGCCACGGTCACCGTGCCTGCACGCTTGCTGGCATAGCTATAGTCCTGTGCGTACAACGGCACATTCATCAACTGGAGCAGAGAGTCGAGTAGTCCCTGAGTGGCCCGCAAAGTGAGGTTGAAAATCCTCTTGAGCATCAGGAATGTACAGATGGTCTGGTCAGTATCAAGCTGGCTGCGGCCCCGTCGTCCGTAATGGCTTTGGTGAAACCAATTGTTCATTGCCTCGGTATCAACCCAGAAGGTGAGTGAACCACTGTTGAGCAAAGACTTGTTATATTGAGGCCAGTTGGTGATGGGGTGAAGCGACACGCCCATAATGCAGACTTGAAGAGGATGGCGGGATCAGATCACCAAGTTATCAGTTAGTTCCATTCAAGCTGTATCGATTTGGGCAACAACGCCACAAGCAGAGCTAATTCTAGCAAATAGCTACCGCAGTCCCTGAGCATATTTAATTGCTCGGCGACACTGCTGTAAGCCCAATAACAGTGAGACGACCCTTCGGCGCGAGTCATGTATCACTATTGGCAAGCAGAACTCTTCAACGAAAAACTCATGCATCCGGCATGAAAAGTTGCGCTTGGAACCCGGCCATATTATTCACCAATCCATCCGGAGTTGTGAATAAAAAAGAACCGTTTATCTGTTAACTGAGCCACAAAAAATAACCACGAAACAAGAAAAACGTTTTCTCATTGAGGTCAACAAATAAGCGGATTTATTGATATAAAGCCAAGTAAATATTTATTTTGCCAGGTAGTTATATTGTTAAGGATATAAAAAAGCCCGCACCAGTTGGTGCGGGCTTTTTGGCAAGTTTGCACATCTATCAGTGTGCGTCACTGGCAAACGGCGCTTATTTGCTGCCGGTACCTGAGTTGCGGGTAGAGGCTTGCGGCTTGCGGCGGGCGGTGGTGGCGCGAGCACGGGGCTCCTTGCCTTGCAGCTCCTTGTGGCGCTTGACGGCGCGACGGATCTGGGCGGCCTGCTTGTGGCGGCTGCTCTTGCCATCCTGCTGCAGATCGACCTTGGATTCGGTCTCCGGCGGCAGGTTGACCAGACCACGCAGGTAATTCACTTCCGGCAGTTTCAGCTCTTGCCAGCCGCCGCGCGGGATGGCGCGATCCAGCTTGACGTCGCCGTAGCGGATCCGCATCAGGCGGCTTACCTGCACTTCCTGGGATTCCCACAGGCGGCGCACTTCACGGTTGCGACCTTCGGTCAGGGTGACGTTGAACCACTGGTTCAGACCCTCGCCGCCAGCCGGCTTGATCTTGTTGAACTTGGCCATGCCATCTTCCAGCTGCACCCCCTTGCGCAGGCGCTGCAGCATGGCTTCGGTGATCTCGCCAAACACGCGCACCGCGTATTCGCGCTCCACTTCGTGGCTCGGGTGCATCAGGCGGTTGGCCAGCTCACCGTCGGTGGTGAACAGCAGCAAACCTGAGGTGTTGACGTCGAGGCGACCAACCGCAATCCAGCGGGCCCCTTCCATCTTGGGCAGGCGATCAAACACGGTAGGGCGACCTTCCGGATCGTGACGGGTACACATCTCCCCTTCCGGCTTGTGGTAAGCCAGCACGCGGCAGATCACTTCCTCTGCGGCACGGGTCTTGACCTGGTGACCATCCACCCGGATCACGGCGTTCACTTCGACGCGATCCCCCAGCGTGGCGACCTTGCCATCCACACTGACCCGACCTGCGGTGATCAGGGCCTCCATCTCACGACGGGAGCCGTGACCCGCGCGGGCCAACACTTTTTGCAGTTTTTCACTCATCGGGGTTACCTGATTGTTGATCGCTGCCCGTAAACATGGCGGACAACGGGGGTTTCAGCTCGGGATCCAGCTCGGGGAGCTGCTCCAAACTCTGCAGATTAAAGTAATCCAGAAATGCTCTGGTGGTGGCGAGCAGCTCAGGGCGACCCGCCACCTCTTTGTGGCCTATGCTGCGCACCCAGCCACGATCTTTCAAGGTATTCACTATCTGGCTCGAGACCGCGACCCCGCGGATCGCTTCGATCTCGGCCCGGGTGATGGGTTGACGATAGGCGATCAGCGTCAGCGTCTCCATCACGGCGCGCGAGTAGCGGGGCGCCCGCTCACTCCAGAGCCGCGAAAGCTCTTCGGCATAATCCTGACGAGCCTGAAAGCGCCAGCCGGAGGCCACTTCCTTGAGCTCGACGCCCCGTTCGCTGTAATCCTGTTTGAGCTCCGCCAGCAGCAGTTGCACGTAGCGAGTGGTGACCGGATAGTCGGCCAGCACGCTGCCTTTGAGCTCGCTGACGTTGAGCGGACGCCCGGCGACAAAGAGGGCCGCCTCGATCAGCGTCTTTAATCGTTCAGCTGGCAGCGCCATTGGGCATTCCTCGCAAAAACCATCTCAATGGGCAAGACCACGCTCCCCCTCCTCGCTCTGGCTGGCCAGGGCAAAATGGATCGGACCCAAAGGCTCGGCCTGCAAAATCCAGATCAGCTGCTCCTTGCACAGCTCCAGCAGCGCCAGAAAGGTCACCAGCACGCCCATCCGCCCCCCTTCGGCACGCAGCACCTGCTCAAGACGCAGGGTCTGGCCCAACGAGAGCATGGCGAGGATCTCCGCCATGCGTACCCGGGTCGGGATCTGTTCGCGGCGGATCTGGTGATGCTCAAAATGAGTCGCGCGTTTTACCACACTTTGCATGTAAAGGGCGAGCTCAACCAGCGAAACATCGGGCGCCAGCGGCTTGAGATCGCCAAAATCGGGCGGCAGGGCGGCCGCGATAAAGATCTCCCGCTCCACCCGTGGAAGCTCGCTGACCCGCTCCGCACCTACCTTGTAGCGCTCGTACTCCTGCAGGCGGCGAATAAGGGTGACGCGGGGATCTTCCCCCTCCTCTTCGTCCTCCAGCTCGGGTGCCTTGGGCAGCAGCAGGCGGGATTTGATCTCGGCCAGCCAGGCCGCCATCAGCAGATATTCGGCCGCGAGCTCCAGATTGAGCCCCTGCATCAGCTCCACGTACTCCATGTACTGGGCGGTGATCTGCAGGATCGGCAGATTGAGGATATCGAGCTGCTGACGCCGGATGAGGTAGAGCAGCAGATCGAGCGGCCCCTCGAAGGTATCGAGGAACACCTCCAGCGCATCGGGCGGGATGAACAAGTCCTGGGGCAGCTCGTGATAGGGCTGCCCCAGGACTTTCGCGATGGGAGGTGTGACGCCCGCGCCGTTATCGCCGGTGCTGGTCGTCACAGGATCTGCGGTATCACTCAAACGGGGTCGGGTCTCCGGCACCGCGACGACGCACTACCGGGTCATCGTCGGAGAAGTCCACGACAGTGGTGGGCTGCTCACCCAGATAACCGCCGTTGACCACCAGATCGATCTGCTTGCCCAGCTTGTCGTAGATCTCCTCCGGGTCGAACTCCGCCATCTCGGAATCCGGCAGGATCAGCGAGGTGGAGAGCAGCGGCTCACCGAGGGCTTCCAAGAGCGCCTGGGCAATCCTGTTGTCCGGCACCCGGATCCCGATGCTCTTCTTCTTCTCGTTCATCAGGCGGCGCGGCACCTCTTTGGTCGCCTTGAAGATGAAGGTGTAGGCGCCCGGGGTGTTGTTCTTGATCAGGCGAAACGCGCCGTTATCGACCTTGGCGTAGGTGGCGATCTCGGAAAGATCGCGGCAGACCAGAGTGAAATCGTGGTTGGCGTCGAGACGACGGATGCGGCAGATGCGCTCCAGCGCCCCCTTGTCACCCATGTGGCAACCCAGCGCATAGCCGGAGTCGGTCGGATAGACGATAACGCCACCGTTCTGGATGATCTGCACCGCCTGGCTGATCAGACGCGCCTGCGGGTTTTCCGGATGTACGTAAAAGTGCTGACTCATACCTTGTTCTCGCAATGGGGGCAGCAACATCTGCCCGCTTGATGGCCATGAAGCCGGGCTCCACGGCACTCACTTACTATTCTGCTTTAAAATTCGTCTCTTGCCGCCGGTCAGCGGCTGGCCACCAGAGCGGCATGCTCTTCCTGACTCAGCCCGAAGTGCTCGGGAGAGACCAGCCAGAGCGGCGTCCCCTCTTTGGGTAGCCAGAGGTGGCGGCCCAGTTCGGTCCAGTTGGAGGGGAAGTGAAAATCGGACCCCACCGAAATGGCCAGACCATATTCGTTCGCCCACTGACCCAGATTGGCCCGCTCCTGCGGACTCTGCTGGGGCAGCGAGACCTCCATGGCATCGCCGCCTGCCGCCTTGAAGGCCACCAGCAAGCGCTTGATCCACTTGGCGGTGAGATCATAACGGCTGGGATGGGCCAGCACCGCCAGCCCGCCCGCTGCGTGAATCGCAGTGATCGCTTCGCCCATCTCGGGCCACTGGGCAGGAGCATACCCCTTGTTGCCCCGGCTCAGGTACTTCTTGAATACCTTTTGCATGTTGTCGGCCACCCCGCGCGCCACCAGCACCCGGGCAAAGTGGGCCCGGGTCACGGCGGCATCACCGGCCAACTGTTTGGCCTCATCATACGTGCCGGGGATGAGGCACTTCTCCAGACGGCGCCCGATCTCCTGCGCGCGCTCTTCACGGCGAGCCTGCTGGCCGGTCAGAAAGTCGCTCAGCTGCGGATTTTTTTCATCCACTCCCAGCGCCACGATATGGATCTCGTGATGCTCCCAGCCGGTGGAGATCTCGACTCCGCTCACCAGTCGCAGCGGCAGTTGCTCGGCGGCGATGGTGCTGCGAGCCTCATCAAGGCCGGCAAGGGTGTCGTGGTCAGTGATTGCTAACACCTCGACCTCTTTCTCGGCGGCGCGGCGCACCAGTTCGGCGGGGTTCAGCACGCCATCCGAAGCGGTAGTATGACAGTGAAGATCGAATCTCATCGGGTTATTCCGCTCTCGTGGTCAGGTCACCATTCATGAAAAATCGGTGAAAGAAGGCTAAAAAGCGACTTGACTTGGCCGCGGCTTTATCGTTTTCTGTAGGCACTTCATTGCAAACATCTTTTTACAGGACTTTATCATGCAAACGACTTCCATCCTGACCATTTGGTGGTGGCACACTCCCTGACATGCGGGCGTGTGGTCGTTGCTGTACCTGTAAACTGACAGCAAATTAAGAACCCAAAGAAAAAGCCCGCTGACCCCAGCGGGCTTTTTTATTATCCGGCAAATGGAGCTGTGATGAAACCGAGAATTCAGACAAGCGTAATGACCAAGCGATGGCGCCCCAGCTGAAACCGCCAGAACCCACCTCATTTTCAAGGCACTTTTTCAAGGTATTAGACGTCATGAACATCGGTAACACGCATCACACGCAAGGGAACGCACTATGACAGCCACGCACCGCCTTCCTCTGGGTGAATTCGATACCCTCAAACTCAACGCCCCCTATGTGGCCGATCCGCTGGCGCTCTACAGCGAGTTTTGCCAGCAGCGCCCCAACACCCTGCTGCTCGAATCGGTCGAGATCGATTCCAAGGCGGGCAAACAGAGCCTGCTGCTGGTCGATGCCTGCCTGCGCATCGAGTGCCGTGGCCGCACCGTGCGGGTGCGCAGCCTCAATGACAACGGCGCCCAGTTGCAGAGTCTGCTGACCGAGCGCCTGCCCGCCGCCGTAATCCAGAGCCTGGTGGCCGGCGAGCTGCAGCTCGACTTCCCGGCCTCCGATCGGGAGCAGGATGAAGATTCCCGCCTCAAGGGGATCAGCGTGCTGGACGTGCTGCGCACCCTGCAGCGGGAGCTCGATTGCCAGCTCGGCAAAGAGGCGCTGTTTATGGCGGGCAGCTTCGCCTACGACCTCATCGCCTCTTTTGAAGATCTGCCCGAAGTACCGGAGGGGAGCAACAACTGCCCCGACTACTGCTTCTACGTGGCCGAAACCCTGATCACCATTGACCATATCGAGCGCACCACCCAGCTGATTGCCTGCATCTTTGGCGGCGACAGCGACGAGAGCCGGGTGGAGGACAGATACCACCGCCTGAGCGAGCGTCTCGGCCAGTTCAAGCAAGCCTGCCAGCAGGCGCCGCAACAGGAGCCGGTAACGCCAGCCCTGACCGGCGGCATCAGCGTGGACAAGAGTGACAAGCAGTTCTGCGCCGAGGTGGAGAAGCTCAAGGGCTTTATCCGCCGCGGCGACATCTTCCAGGTGGTGCCGTCCCGCTGCTTCTCCCTGCCCTGCCCCAGCCCCATCGCCGCCTATCGCCGCCTCAAACAGACCAACCCCAGCCCCTACATGTTCTACGTGCAGGATGAGGGCTTCACCCTGTTTGGCGCCTCGCCGGAGAGCGCGGTGAAGTTCTGCGCCACCAGCCGCGATGTGGAGATGTACCCCATCGCCGGTACCCGCCGCCGCGGCTTCAACCCGGATGGCAGCATCAACCGGGATCTCGACGGCCGCATCGAGCTTGAACTGCGTCAGGACGAGAAAGAGGTGGCCGAGCACCTGATGCTGGTAGATCTCGGCCGCAACGACATCGCCCGTATCTCGGAGCCGGGTACCCGCTACGTCAAGGAGCTGCTGAAGGTGGATCGCTACAGCCACGTGATGCACCTGGTCTCCAAGGTGGTGGGCACCCTGCGCGCCGACCTTGACGCCCTGCACGCCTATCAGGCCTGCATGAACATGGGCACCCTCACCGGCGCACCGAAGATCCGCGCCAGCGAGCTTATTCGCATGGTGGAAGGCAAGCGCCGCGGCAGCTACGGCGGCGCGGTCGGCTATATCAACGGCGCCGGCGAGATGGATACCTGCATCGTCATTCGCTCGGCGTTTGTCAAAGATGGCGTGGCCCACGTACAGGCCGGTGCCGGGGTGGTCTATGACTCCAAACCCCAGGCCGAAGCGGACGAAACCCGCGCCAAGGCGGCCGCCGTGCTGGCCGCCATCGCCGCCAGCCATGGCACCTCCCTGCAAGCCCTGAGCGCCCAGCAGGAGCAACATAAGGACGTGAGCCATGACTAACATCTTCCTGCTCGACAACTTCGACTCCTTTACCTACAACCTCGTCGACCAGTTTCGCTCCCTCGGCTATCCGGTGCGGATCTACCGCAACAGCCTGCCGGCGAGCCGCATCATGAGCGAGATCGCCGCCTGCGAAGGGGACGCCGTGCTGGTGCTCTCGCCGGGCCCGGGCGCCCCCCACGAGGCGGGTTGCCTGATTGACCTTATCAAGCTGGCCCGCGGTCAGGTGCCCATCCTCGGCATCTGCCTCGGCCATCAGGCCCTGTGCGAAGCCTACGGCGGCACCGTCGGTGCGGCGGGCGAGATCGTCCACGGCAAGCGTTCGCTGATTGAGCACAATGGCCACGGCGCCTTCGCCGGTCTGCCGAGCCCGCTGCCGGTGGCCCGCTACCACTCGCTGGTCGCTACCTATGTACCGGAAGAGCTAACGGTGATTGCCCACTATCAGGGCATGCCCATGGCCATCGAGCAGCAGGATGAGCGGGTGCTGGGTTTCCAGTTCCACCCGGAATCCATCATGACTTCGGAAGGGGCCCGTCTGCTGACCCAGGCGCTCGCCCATATCACCCGTCCAGAAAGCAGCGTGCGGTAAGGTAAGGAGACCAACATGCATCATCATCTCAACACCCTCTATCAGGGTCAGTCTCTGAGCCGTGAAAGTACCCGCGACGCCTTCGGTCAGGTGGTACGTGGCGAAGTGGATCCCATAGTTCTCGCAAGCCTGCTGACTGCCCTCAAGATCAAGGGGGAGACCCCGGAGGAGATCGCCGGCGCCGCCGAGGCGCTTTTGGCAGAAGCGCGCGACTTCCCGCGTCCGGATTACGAGTTCTGCGACATCGTCGGCACCGGTGGCGATGGCCTCAACACCATCAACGTCTCCACCACCTCGGCGCTGGTCGCCGCCGCCTGCGGCCTGAAAGTGGCCAAGCACGGCAACCGCTCGGTCTCGAGCAAGTCGGGCTCAAGCGATCTGCTCGACAAGATGGGCATCAAGCTCGACATGAGCCCGGCGCAAGCGCGCCGCTGTCTGGACGAGCTCGGCATCTGCTTCCTGTTCGCCCCCCAGTATCACGCCGGGGTGCGTCACGCCATGCCGGTGCGTCAGGCCCTCAAGACCCGCACCCTGTTCAATGTGCTGGGGCCGCTTATCAACCCCGCTCGCCCCACCTATCAGCTGATGGGAGTCTATGCCCCCGAGCTGGTGCGCCCCATCGCAGAAACCCTGCTGGCACTGGGGCTGAAAACCGGTATGGTGGTTCACGGCGCCGGGCTCGACGAGATTGCCATCCACGGCCCGACCCAGGTGGCCCAGATCCGTGACGGCGAGATCCGCGAATTTATGATCACCCCGGCTGACTTTGGCCTCGAGACCTATCCGGTCAGCGCCATTCAGGGCGGGGAACCGGAAGAGAACCGCGCCATCACCGCCGCCATTCTGGAAGGGCGTGGCACCCCGGCCCACAACGCCGCCATCGCCGCCAATGTGGCACCGCTGCTGCTGATGGCGGGCAAGGCGAAGGATCTCAAGAGCGCGGCCGCCGAGGTGCTGGCAGTGCTGGCCAGTGGCAAGGCAGCGGATCTGGCCGCTCAGCTGGCTACTCTGAGCCATCAGGAAGCGGGCCATCAGGAGGCATGATGTCAGCCACCATGTCGCACAGCAGTCATTCAGAACGCCCACAGGGCAAGAGCCAGCTTCGCAAGGATAACGAGATGTCAGACCTTATTGCCCCCCATGCTTTTCTGAACATGGCCTCCATCAGCCAGACCATTCTCGGCAAAATCGTGGCGGCCAAGCAGGAGTGGGTTGCCGCCCGCAAGCTGGCCCAGCCGCTGGAGAGCTTCCAGAGCGCACTGACCCCCAGCGATCGGGATTTCGTAGGCGCCCTCAAGGCGGGCTCTACCCGCTTTATTCTGGAGTGCAAGAAGGCCTCCCCCTCCAAGGGGTTGATCCGCGACGACTTCAGCCCGGAGGCGATCGCCGACATCTATGGCAAATACGCCACCGCCATCTCGGTGCTGACCGACGAGAAGTTCTTTCAGGGGGATTTCGCCTTTTTGCCGCGGGTACGCAGTCGCGTCAGCCAGCCGGTGCTCTGCAAGGATTTCATGATTGACCCCTATCAGGTCTATCTGGCCCGCCACTATCAGGCGGACGCCATCCTCTTGATGCTCTCGGTGCTCACCGACGAGGGGTATCGCGCCCTGTTCGCGGTGGCCAAAGAGCTGGGCCTGGGCGTGCTCACCGAGGTGAGCAACGAGGAGGAGCTGACCCGCGCCATCGCGCTGGGCGCGCCGGTGATTGGCATCAACAACCGGGATCTGCGCGACTTGAGCGTCGATCTCGCCCGCACCAAACAGCTTGCCAAAGACATCCCAGCCGATCGGGTAGTGATCAGCGAATCCGGCATCAACCATCGCGCTCAGGTGGCGGATCTGCGCCACCACGCCAAAGGCTTTCTGGTGGGCTCATCCCTCATGGCCGAGCCGGATCTGGAAGCGGCTGTGCGCAAGCTCACTCTGGGCCAGAACAAGGTGTGCGGCCTGACCCGCGCCGAGGATGCCGCCGCCGCCTATCAGGCGGGTGCGGTATTTGGCGGCCTGATTTTTGTTTCCAAAAGCCCGCGCTATGTGGACATCCCCGCCGCCCGCGCCGTGATGGCGGGCGCACCGCTCGCCTATGTGGGGGTATTTCGCAACGCCCAGCCCGCCACCATCGTCAAGACGGTGGAGATGCTGGGGCTCGCCGCGGTACAGCTGCACGGGGATGAAGATGCCGCCTATATCGAGGGATTGCGCGCGCTGCTGCCGACTGGCTGCCAGATCTGGAAAGCAGTAGGAGTTACAAGTGGTGAGCCGCTGCCTGCCCTCGACTACCCGGCCGATCGACTGCTGCTGGATACAAAAGTCGGCAGCCAGAGCGGCGGTACCGGTCAGGCATTTGACTGGGCCATGCTGGCCACGCTCGACAAGAGCAAACTGATGCTGGCGGGCGGCCTCAATCCCGACAACGCCCTGCAGGCGGCGCAAGTGGGCTGCCTCGGCCTTGATTTCAACTCCGGGGTGGAGAGTGCCCCGGGCCAGAAGGATGCGCACAAGATTGCAGCCGCCTTCGGCGCACTGCGCCAGCTGTGAAAAAGCGCTGCGAACCCGCTAAACACATGCACCAAATGAATGAATCGCTTAAGCCTATAAATACAAGGAATAGTCTATGACCCTGCTCAACCCGTTTTTCGGTGAATTTGGCGGCATGTATGTGCCCCAAATCCTTATCCCGGCCCTGCTCCAGCTGGAGAAAGCCTTTGTCGATGCCAAGGATGATCCGGCCTTTATCGCCGAATTTCAGTCCCTGCTGACCGAGTATGCCGGTCGCCCGACCCCGCTCACCCTGACCCGCAATCTGACCAAGGGCACCAAGACCCGCCTCTATCTGAAGCGTGAAGACCTGCTGCACGGCGGCGCCCACAAGACCAACCAGGTGCTGGGTCAGGCGCTGCTGGCCAAACGGATGGGCAAGAGCGAGATCATCGCCGAGACCGGCGCCGGTCAGCACGGCGTGGCCACTGCACTGGCCTGCGCCCTGCTCGGCCTCAAGTGCCGGGTCTATATGGGTGCCAAGGATTGCGAGCGCCAGAAGCCCAACGTCTTTCGCATGAAGCTGATGGGCGCCACCGTTATTCCGGTGCACTCCGGCTCGTCCACCCTGAAAGATGCCTGCAACGAGGCGCTGCGCGACTGGGCTGCCAACTACGAGTCGGCCCACTACCTGCTCGGCACCGCCGCGGGCCCGCACCCCTTCCCCACTATCGTGCGGGAGTTCCAGAAGATGATCGGCGAAGAGGCCAAGGCCCAGTGTTTCGAGAAGGAGGAGCGGCTGCCCGATGCGGTGATCGCCTGCGTCGGCGGCGGGTCGAACGCCATCGGCATGTTTGCCGACTTTATCGATGAGCCGTCGGTGCGCCTTATCGGCGTCGAGCCGGGCGGTCACGGCATCGAGAGTGGCGAGCACGGTGCGCCGCTCGGTCACGGCAGCAAGGGGGTCTTCTTTGGCATGCACTCCTACCTGATGCAGGACAATCAGGGCCAGATTCAGGAGTCCTACTCTGTCTCGGCAGGGCTCGACTTCCCCTCCGTCGGCCCGCAGCACGCCCATCTGGCCGCCATCGGCCGCGCCGAGTACCCCTCGGTGACCGACAAGGAGGCGCTGGACGCCTTCCAGGAGCTGGCCAAATCCGAAGGCATCATACCCGCGCTGGAGTCCTCTCACGCGCTGGCCCATGCCCTAAAGATGGCCCGCAGTGAACCGGAGAAAGAGCAGGTGCTCATCGTCAACCTCTCCGGCCGTGGCGACAAAGATATCTTCACCGTGGCCGACATTTTTGAGAAAGAAGGAACCTTGTCATGAACCGTTACGCACAACTCTTCTCCCGTCTGGACGCGGCTAATCAGGGCGCCTTTGTGCCGTTCGTGATGCTGGGTGACCCCACCCCCGAATTGTCACTAGCCATCGTCGATGCGCTGGTAGAAGGGGGCGCCGATGCCCTCGAACTCGGCATTCCCTTCTCCGATCCGGTAGCGGATGGCCCCACCATTCAGGGCGCCGCTCTGCGCGCTTTTGCCAGCCACACCACCCCGGATGACTGCTTCGAGCTGCTTGGCCGCATCCGCGCCAAGTACCCGCAGCTGCCCATTGGCCTCTTGGTCTACGCGAATCTCGTCTATGTGCGCAAAATCGATGGCTTCTACGAGAAGTGCCAGCAGGCTGGCGTGGACTCGGTGCTGGTCGCCGACGTGCCGGTGCAGATGTGCGCTCCCTACAAGGCGGCCGCCGACAAGTTCGGCATCGACAGCATCTTTATCGCCCCGCCCAATGGCGACGCCGAGACCCTGAAACAGGTGGCGGAGCTTGGCAATGGTTACACCTATCTGGTGAGCCGCGCTGGCGTCACCGGTGCCGAAACCAAGGCCGGCATGCCGGTGGAGGGGCTGATCAACACACTGCGCGAGTTCAACGCCCCCCCCGCCCTGCTCGGCTTTGGCATCAGCGAACCGGCTCAGGTGCGTGAAGCGATTGCCGCCGGCGCTGCCGGTGCCATCTCCGGCTCCGCCGTGGTGAAGATCATCGAGACCCACCACCAGAACCCGGAGCATATGCTCACTCGTCTGAAAGAGTTTGTTGAAGGGATGAAGGCGGCGACCAATAGATAAGGTTGGATTTGGGGTCAGCTGGTTGTGACCCTGATCTGCCAGTTCACATAACCACGCCATAACCATGAGAAAGGGAGCCTGACCGGCTCCCTTTCTTTTTATCGCTTCGCCCCACTTGCGACTCTGGCGTATTGCCCCCTCTCCCTCCGGGAGAGGGCTGGGGTGAGGGCGGCTTTGCATTCCCAACCAAATGAGTTGCTCACATAGCGCACGCCTTAATAACTAATTTATTGATCCAACACAGATTCCCGCCAAAGCCCCCTTCTCAGCTATCAGCATCGCCCTTAAGATAGCCAAACGACAATCAACCTCTGGGAAGAACGCCATGAAAGCGATTGTTGCTAGCTCACGGATGAAAAGCAGCGAACTGGGGGCTGAAACTCAGGGGCGGTAGCGTAGCCCGAAAAATAACACCGGCAGGCATTCCTGATGAAGATCAATTCCATAGTTGTTATTTTCATAGTGAAATTAGTTGATTAAAAATAGCAAGTTTAAAAAGTATATACAGTCGACTAGTCATACAGAAATTAAACAATCCGTGGTTGTTATGATAATGGGTGGAGTTATACAGAAGGCCCCACTATCAGATTTGTGCAGCCTTAAATCTAATCACGACTATGTAACAGGAGTACATTTTGACATTTTTAGAAATCATCGGCGGAATAAGTAGTGCTGCATCTATATCAGGCTTTTCACTAAAAGATTTAATTAAATTCGTAAATGACCCTGATAAAAATGAGCTTGAACGGTATTTCTCTTTCCTAGAGTCACGCCAGGTTTTAGTTGCTCCCTTTGATCAAGAAGTCACTCAGGCCGTGATCAATAGTCTCGAATCAATAAAAAACGAAACCGAACAATGCAGACTAAATCTGAAATCCGAAATGGCCAGTCATTTCCTACTTGAACTTATCACCCTACTCAGCAGAGAACTACGGGTTCTTTATAATTTGAAAAGTTCTAGTAATGATTTTCTTTTTTATAAAACACTTCAAATCATCAGAGTAAAATTTGCAAGAGTTTTATGTTTTTTGTGTGCCTCGCATAAAATAGATCTATCAGCAAAACAAACTGCACTTTCTAGAATGGTGTTGGAGCATGCGTATCGTCCAAGATAAATCTACATAACAGAGTATTTGAGAGTGACTATCAATTTTTATACCCTTCATTCAATCGTTGAGTTTCATGTTTATGCTGCTATTGCTGAGACTAGGTGTTAGCATTGCTCACACCTTAACTCTGCATTAGGCTTCTCTTTTAGGTTTATAACATGGACTTAGAGTTTATTTATAAATTAATTTCTGATTTCGTCGACTCTTTATCAGTAGGTAATAAATTTCAACTTATAGAAAGTCTTATTAATACTCCAGAAAAAAAAGTCCATGACTATGAAAAGTGGTTACAGATTGAATTTGCGATGTTTTTATACCAACGTCAAAACGGCGATATTTCTGACTGGGGAAGAGAAAAAACTTATTTACTTGATCGACGACTAAAGTCTCGCATAAAACAGAGAAAAACAACAACTGTTGATTTCTGGTTAAAACGAAAATATCAAAAACGTCCTGGCGAAATTATTATTGAGTTTAAAAGAGCAAAAAGTATCAATGAGTGTGTAAAACGAATGATCGATGATGGATCGTTGTTGAGAAAAATAAATAGATCAGATAACATTATTAGAAGTTTTTGGATGGTTGGCTTTCATCCTTCCGAAACTGAAAGTCACACAGTATTTGACAAAGCTTTTAAACAAGAGGCAAGGCTAAACGAGTGGGTTAATGATAGAAAACTAAAAACAGAGAGAATTGAGGGGACAAATCTAAGCTTCTCTATATTTACGTTATACGAAATTTAACGATATTTGAAAGTTAACGGTACTTCATGGGAGACTACATGGGATCGGAGTATATAGCAGGAATTATCGGTGGGCTTCTTGGTGGGATTATAGGTATCACCGGTGCTTGGCTCTCCGGATACTGGGGACCACGCAAACTAGAAATGGAGAGGGCAGCCCGAGAAGAAGAAAGAATCTGGGGTCCTAGAAAAATTTACATCAAAGAAATGCTTGACAACGCCATCAGAGAAAAAGGTCGAAGCTTTAATACTCTTAAGCGTGTAACAGGTACACCCGATGATGATCTCCGACGACTGCTTGTAGAACTTGGCGCTCGTGGCTTTACCCGAGAAAATGGGGACGAAGCTTGGATATATAAAGAAATACGTCCTTTTGAACGTCAATTATGAGCCCAACATAGCGTTCGACACAGCTAGCTTATCTAACAAGGGCGGGTTAAATCCTGCCCCTTAACCAGACGTTATGCATAAAATAGGGATGTACCATGTTTGAAATCTTGATAAAATAAATGGAACGTATGAATTGCCAGTCAGTTTCAGTAAAGATTGATTCTGACTAAAACATTTTTTGGACACCCATCTTTCTGAGCAATACGTTACATAGCCAGAACACAAGAGATGGGGTCCAAGTCTTTACTTAGCAACGATATATACAATAACCCTTTCCCATCCCACCACTACCTCTCCCTTCCCCACCCCATCAACACCAGCATCAATACAACCCCCGGCAGCCAGACCCAGTAGAACTCGGAGAGGATCACCGCCTCACCTCGGGCGGTGAGATAGGCCTCCAGCTTGAAGGGGGCGACCCGGATCACCTGCCAGGGGGCAAAGAAACGCTCGTCACGCCACGGCCAGAGCCAGCCAACCCCCTTGCCGCCGGTGGTGAGCGAATCGAGCAGGCTGTGGGAGAGTAGCGAGACCAGCAGAAACGACCAGACGGTGGCGGCACGGGCCCTTAACTGGCGGTGAAACAGCATGGCCAGCGTGGGCAAAGCAAAGGCGAACAGCAGTGAGTGGGTAAAGCCGCGATGGCCAAAAACATGGCCATAAGCGACCCCCAGCTTGAAGGCAAGCACGTCGGCATCGGGCAGCATGGCGATGGCAACCCCTGCCAGCAACAGGCGCGGCGAGATAATCCGGCTGCCAAGCCCGAGTCCCAGGCAGAGAGGGACGGCGGCGTGGGTGACTATGGTGGGCATAGAATGAAGCTCCAAATGAAAACATGAGCCTACCCTACCCCCGCTCGGTGAAGTGAAGGTGAAGTGCGCCCACTGTATTGGTTCGCTGTTAGCTGAACGCAGCTCCCATAGCCTTGGTGCGTTAACTTGAAATGTTCATTTAACAGCGGCTGACATGCAGAACGGGATCGTGATAAGTAGTCTCTTCGATTCACATCACAGGGATAGTGGCAGCGATGAATTTTTCAAAAAGCATCAGGCTGATTGCGAGCGTTATCAGCCTTTGGTTAGTGACTGGATGCATGGCAGAGGCCGCCTCTGCGCAGCCGAAACAAGAGCCATACGCGCTGATCTATAACGGGCCGGTTTCTGATGGGGATAGCACCAGAGCGATTGCGGATGTGGTCAAGCAGGTGGGCTTGCCGGTCAGGTATCTCTCCAATATCGGGGCGCTGCCTGCAGAGCTCGATAATGCCAGGCTGTTTATCGTTGGCGGCACAGAGGACGATGTGGAGCCGCTCCTCAACGCCTTCACCGCGGACGCGCGTTCGGCATTAAAAGCCTATTTGCTAAGCGGTGGCCACTACCTCGGGATCTGTGGGGGTGCATTTGTGGCATCCACCGGCTGGTCTGAGGAGGAGGGCTTTGTGCCGGCGCTGGGCCTTGTTCCTGCGACATCCGATGATTATGACGGCGACTTTAGCGCCAGGATCTTCCCTATCAGCTGGCTTGGTGAAGAGCGCCAGATGTATTACCAGGCCGGCCCGCAATTTACGCCGGTGCCAAGCCCAGAGCAGGTCAAGGTCATCGCCCATTTTCAAAACCATCAGATTGCCGCGCTGATCAGCTCATACGGCAAAGGCAAGGTGGCCGTTTCCGGGCCACACCCCGAAGCCCCCGAATCATGGAAAGCAAACGCGGTGGACGGCGACAAGATGGAGTCGAATATTCATTTAGCAGTTGGACTCGTCAACGAGTTGCTCTCCGAAGAGCCCGTCACCCATTCGAAGTAGTCGCGTCCCTACGCCCCTGGAAATGCTGCGCTATCCCCAAGTGAGGCGTACCAGCAAATTTCCGGGGTGTTGCTGTGCCCATGATCACACAGTCACAACTCTCGCCCTCCTCTCACCGCGCCCCCGCTTTTTATCATCTAGAGTTACCGGGCAGTCCAAAGCTGCTGATTTATATACATTCGCCGCCAAGAGGGATCTTTTTTCATGACCGAGCATATCGATCTGCTACCTATCAGCACGGATGATGAGCAGGACGCAGGCAACCGTTACCTCTACTACACCGAAGGGGATTTGGCCCGCATTCTCGCCAATCTGGAACAGCTGCGCCACGCGGTGTTTCCTGCCGCCATCGGAGAGAGTGAAACGGGCGCAACAGTGCCCCACAACTTTCCGTCCGTCTGTCTGGTGGGGCTGGGGCGCTGCGGCTCCAACATCGCGCAGGATGTGGCCTCGCTGGTCTACAACGCCCGCAGCTTTTATCTCAATGAATTCAACAGTGAAGAGCAACGCAAGCGGGAGAAGGAGTTTGGCCCGGTGAGCTGGATCCGGCGCAATCTGCGGCTGCCAAACAACGGGGCCCGGCCGGTCTTTCTGATCGAGCCCATGGTGATGCTGGGGGATCTGGACAAGGACATCGATGGCCGCATCCGCCACTCCAATCGCAGCGGCGAAGGTGGCTCCTTGCGTGACTACGCCAAGATGCGGGTGATGGACTTGTCGGAGATCCATGCGGGAGGTGCGGGTAACGCTCCCATCCTTGGCCAGTATCTGGCCAAGATCATCCTCAACAAGAGCCCACACTACTTCGCCAACTCCGAGTGGCAGGCCATTCATACCTATCTGGTGGACTCCTGCGGCATCAAGGCCAACCAGTCCCGCCTCTATTTCTACATCTTCAGTGCCGGGGGCGGCACCGGCTCCGGCATGGCCTCCGAGTTCGGGCTGGCCCAACAGTACTCCTACATGAGCAAGACCTTTTCCCCCCCGTCAGAAGAGGAGGAGCACCTCTCCCTCGGGGAGCACTTCATGTTCGATCCCATCTTCACCAGCGGCATCTGCATCCTGCCCAATATCTGTGATCGGGGGATCGAGATCTCGGAAGCGCTGCACATCAACGCGGGGCGTTTGCTGTGCAAGTATCTGGCCGAGGAGTGGGACTTCTCCTATCACTTCGACAACGAGCAGGCGTGCGATGCCAGCATGCTCAAACGGATCAGGCCCTGGAATGCCATGATGCTGATCTCCAACGACATCATGCGCTACGCCGAAGAGAGCGACGATGGTGAGATCCAGCATGTTGACGTCAACACCATGGAGAAGTACGCCAACCAGTACATCTCCCAGCAGATCTTCAACATTCTTACCGCCCAGGCTGTCACCACCGACTACGACGAGAACTACTTTCGCCGGGCGGGCATCGACATCAGCGAGACCATTCGGCTCGATGCCAACGACCTTTTTATGAGTCTGGCGGGGCCGGTGGCGGTGGCGTATGCCGAGTCCATCTCTCCCCCCGGCGGCCTGTTTGACAAGGAGGACGGGCTCAATGTGGACGATCTCTTCACCCGTTCCATCGAGCTGCCCCACTTCAACAAGATGACCCAAGCCATCGAGGGGATCAGTCTGCTGCCCATCGAGGCGGGCAACTATCGGGAGTATCTGGACGACTATGTGAAAAGTGGCCATGACCCGGCCCACCTCAACGAGCTGCACTTCTTCAAGAACTGCTCCTCTGTGGTGTCGATCATCTCCCTGCCCAAGGAGTACAAGCTCTCCTATATGGATCTCAACCGGCTCAAGTCTCACCTCAACGGGCTCTTCCCCAATACCACTCTCAAGCGCTATGCGCTGGTCATCGGGGCGTCGGCCAACATCTCCCTCACCACCCTGATCGTCAAGAGCCCCTGCCTGAGCGATGACTTCCTGACCCTGATCGTGGCCTTTATCAAGCGCTGCTTTGCCAAGGATCACTATCGCTTCGATGAGCATCTGGACAAGGCGGTGATCGAGATGATCAGCAATGAGGAGTGGAACGATGCGCTGCTCGACAGCATGCTCAACGAGTTCGAGAACCCGGCCAAGATCCTCGATACCAACTGGTACGCCATCAAGCCCATGTATGAGAAGAAATATCGGGAGCTTATCCGCGAGAAAGAGAAGTTCGTCTCCATCAACGATATTCGCCTCAGTCGCGAATCGGTGAAAAAGGCGCTGCTCTATCTGCGGGAGATCTATCGCCACCGGGTCAGCAAGACCCGGATCCTCTCCCTCAACCCACGGCTGGGGGAAGCGAACGCTCGCTAGCACCCTGCCCATAAAGCAAAGCGCCCGCCCCCCATGGGGCGGGCGCTTTTTTACTGGCGCAGCCTGGCTTTATCTCATCAGAGGGAGACAAAGATCCCGGCCAGAGTGGCGCTCATCAGGTTGGCGAGGGTCGCCGCCAGCACCGCCTTGAAACCCATATTGGCCACATCATGACGGCGCTCCGGTGCCATGGTGCCGATAGAACCAAGCTGCACCGCTATGGAGCCCAGATTGGCAAAACCGCACAGCGCGAAGGTGATGATGATCTGGGTGTGGGCGCTCAGATCTGCCTTGATATTGGCAAAGTCCAGATAGGCGACGAACTCGTTCATGATCACCTTCTGACCGATGAGCGAGCCTGCCGCCATCATCTCGCTGGCAGGTATGCCAATCAGCCAGGCCACCGGAGCAAACAGATAGCCCAGCAACTGCTGCAGGGAGAGATCAGCCCAGCCGAACCACTCGCCGACGGTGGTGAGGCCGGCGTTGATCATGGTGATGACGCTGACAAAGGCGAGCAGTATGGTGCCGATGGCCACGGCGATTTTCATGCCGCCCATGGCACCGCCAGCCAGCGCGTCGATGGCGTTGCTGTAGTCGCTCTTGTCGAGGGTGATCTCGGTCTGATCGCTCACCTGCTGCTGCTCCGGCACCAGCAGTTTGGCCATCAGCAGGCCACCTGGCGCCGCCATAAAGGAAGCGGCGATCAGGTATTTAAGATCCACCCCCAGACCGGCGTAACCGCCCAGCACCGAGCCCGCCACCGAGGCCATGCCACAGGTCATCACCGCAAAGAGTTCAGAGCGGGTCATACCGGCGAGGAAGGGACGGATCAGCAGCGGCGACTCCCCTTGCGAGAGGAAGATATTGCCGGTGGCCACCAAGGATTCGGCGCGGCTGGTGCCGAGCAGGCGATGAATGGCACCGCCCAATACCCGGATCACCCACTGCATGATGCCGAAGTGGTAGAGCACGGCGATCAGCGCGCTGATAAAGATCACCAGCGGCAGCACCCGCACGGCGAAGATGAAGCCGTTGCTGGCCAGATCGCCAAACACGAAACGGATGCCGCTGTCGGCAAAGCCGAGCAGGGCTGAAACGCCATTGCTCATGGCACCGAGCATGATTTGTCCGGGGGGGAAATAGAGCACCAGAGCGGCAAAACCGGTTTGCAGGGCGAGCGCACCCAGCACGGTTCGCCAGCGGATGGCTCGGCGGTTTTCACTCGCCAGCCAGGCGATAAACATCAGGGCCAGCATACCGACCAGACTCAATAACAGTGTCATCTTGCACCTATGAAGAGAGGAGTTTCATATGGCAAGTCTGCAGACAGGCGTCGCGGGAGATCCGGCGGGAGAGGTGCCGACCCACGCGACACGCAGACCACAAACCTACAGGTTAGTGGCGGGTCCCATCCTGGGGTCATTCACGTTCCGGGTGACAGCATGTATCGGGTGACGCCAGCGCCGTCGCAGGTGGAGATGCGGCCGGGTGGCAGGTCGGGCGGCGATGGTACAGTGATCATCGTCACAGAAAAAGCGGTAAAACGATTGGCCGGAGTAACTTTTTCAACTTGTTCACACAACGAAACAGGGCCAGCGTGAAGCTGGCCCTGTTTCAATCCGTACTTGAGTACTCAGATGATTACTTGAGGCGCTTGCCGCTCGCGTCCACCACCTGCTCGCCATCCTCCTTGGCGAAGGCCCCTTTTTGTTGATCGGGCAGAATATCGAGCACCACTTCCGACGGGCGGCACAGTTTGGTACCAAGGGGGGTGACGACGATAGGGCGGTTGATGAGGATGGGGTGGGCCAGCATGGCATCGATCAGTTCATCATCGCTGAAACGATCTTCCGCCAACCCGAGCGCCTCGTAGGGGGGCACATTCTTGCGCAGCAGATCACGCACCGGCATGTCCATGGCGGCGATCAGCGCCACCAGCTGGTCACGGGAGGGGGGCGTCTCCAGATAGTGGATGACTGTGGGTTCCACGCCGCTGTTGCGGATCAGCTCCAGGGTGTTGCGGGAGGTACCACATTCCGGGTTGTGATAGATGGTGATTGCACTCATTTGCGTGTCTCTCATTAATCAAGTGAATAGAAAATGGATAGCATCTAGTTCGCGGCCAGCTGTTAGCGGCCATCAGTTAACGGCTCAGCCCCGCTTCGTACCAGGGTTTGCTGGCGTTAACCACCCGCACCACCAGCAGCATGACCGGCACCTCGATCAGTACCCCGACCACGGTGGCGAGCGCCGCGCCGGAGTGAAAGCCGAACAGGCTGATGGCGGCGGCCACCGCCAGCTCGAAGAAGTTGGAGGCTCCGATCAGGGCGGAAGGACAGGCGACCGAGTGCTTCTCCCCCACCTTGCGGTTGAGCCAGTAAGCCAGCCCGGAGTTGAACAGCACCTGGATCAGAATGGGCACCGCCAAGAGGGCGATAACCAGCGGCTGCTCGATGATGGCGTTGCCCTGAAAGGCAAACAGCAGCACCAGAGTGAGCAGCAGGGCCGCCACCGACCAGGGCTGGATGCGGGTCATAACGCCGTCAAAATGGGCCTCACCCTTTTTCAGCAAGGCCTTGCGCAGCAGCTGGGCGATGATGACCGGAATGACGATATAGAGCACCACAGAGGTAAGCAGGGTATCCCACGGCACTATGATGCTGGAGACCCCGAGCAGCAGCGCCACCAGCGGGGCAAAAGCAAACACCATGATGAGGTCGTTCACCGCCACCTGCGACAGGGTGAAGTAGGGATCGCCGTTGGTGAGGCGACTCCAGACAAACACCATGGCGGTGCAGGGGGCCGCCGCCAGCAGGATCAGCCCCGCCACATAGCTCTCGAGTTGATCAGCCGGCAGCCAGTCGGCAAACAGCACCCGGATAAAGAGCCAGCCGAGGAAGGCCATGGAGAAGGGCTTGACCAGCCAGTTGATAAAGAGGGTGACGCCAATCCCCTTGAGGTGCCCCTTCACCTGATGCAGGGCGCCAAAGTCGATCTTGAGCAGCATGGGGATGATCATCACCCAGATCAGCAGCCCCACCGGCAGATTGACCTTGGCCACCTCCATGGCGCCGATCGCCTTGAAGAGATCCGGCAAACCTTGCCCGAGGCCAATTCCCACCAGAATGCAGAGGGCGACCCAAGCGGTCAGATAACGTTCAAAAAAGCCGATGGCAGGCACGGCCTTGGCATCACATGTTGCAGACATGACAGCTCCCGATGCGGCGCAATCCCGCATCTTCTAAAGATTCAAAAAAGGTTCAATTCAAACCGCCCCGGCAGCGGGCCGGGGCGGCGACTCAATGGTGCTGGCAGAGGCGGCGCAGGGCATCGGGCCCCACCGGCTCCTCGGCGAGCAGCGGCACCACGGCGTAGCGGCTGGCGTGTTGCTGCTCGACCGCCTCGATATGGGGCAACTGGCGCTCGGCCCGCAGTTGCAGCAGCGGTGAGCTGACCGCGGCTTGCAGCAAGCTGTGGTTGATGAGCCAGCCCCAGGGCTCGATGCCGGCCCGGCGCAGATCGGATTGCAGATTGGCAGCCTCCTGCACTGGCGTCGGCTCGGGCAGCGTCACAATCAACACCTTGGTCTGTTTGGGATCCTGCAACTGCATCATGGGGGTGGTGAAGTTCAGCCCCTTGTTTCCCATCTGGCGGGCGATCTCCCTGTGGTAGGCGCCGGTGGCGTCGAGCAGCAGCAGGGTGTGGCCGGTGGGTGCGGTATCCATCACCACGAAGCGCTTGCCCGCCTCGCGAATAATGCGCGAGAAGGCCTGAAAAACGGCGATCTCCTCGGTACAGGGGGAGCGCAAGTCCTCCTCCAGCAGTGCCCGCCCCTGCTCGTCCAGCGCAGCTCCCTTGGTGGCCAGCACCTGAGCGCGGTAACGCTCGGTCTCGGCGTGGGGGTCGATGCGACTCACCTCCAGATGGGGCAAGCTACCGGCCAGGGTCTCGCTCAGGTGCGCGGCGGGGTCCGAGGTAGTGAGGTGCACCGGCAAGCCTCGGCTCGCCAGCTCCACCGCCACGGCGGCCGCCAGCGTGGTTTTGCCCACCCCGCCCTTGCCCATCAGCATGATGAGGCCGTGACCGTCGGCGGCCAGTTCGTCCACCAGCGAACTCAACTCGGGCTGGGCTGGCTGATGGGCTGATGTTGCCAATGGCGCCTGCTCACCAGCATCCTGTGGTTGCAGCAGTTGGCGCAGGCTCTCGACCCCCACCAAATTGGTGGCCAGCAGCGGGATATGATCCTGCGCCAGCCCCTTGATCCCCTGCGGCATCTGGGCGAGAGCCTGTTGCTCGCGCTGCCAGAGCGCCATTGCCAGCGGATCTCCGGCAATAGCGCCTTCGGGGAAGAGGCCATTGATCACCAGTTGCTGATTCAGCAAGCCGATGGCGGCTAGCTCCTCGTGGGTGCGAGCCACTTCCCGCAGAGTGGATTGCTGGGCGCGCGCCACCAGCACCAGACGGGTGCGGGCAGCATCAGCCAAGGCGGCGACCGCCTCGCCATACTGGCTGCGCTGTTTCTCCAGCCCCGCCAGCGGGCCAAGGCAGGAGGCATCCCCCTTGCCCTGCTCCAGAAATTCGCTCCAGGCACCCGGCAGTTGCAGCAGCCGGATGGTGTGGCCGGTTGGGGCCGTATCAAAGACGATATGGTCATACTCGGCCAGCAGTGTTTGGTCGGTTAGCAGCGCAGTGAATTCGTCAAAGGCGGCGATCTCGGTGGTGCAGGCGCCGGAGAGCTGCTCCTCGATGCTGCGTATCACGCTCTCGGGCAACTTGCCGCGCACCGGCCCGACGATCCGCTCCCGATAGGCTTTGGCCGCTGCGGGGGGATCTATCTCCAGCGCCGACAGGCCGGGCACTGCAGCGATATCGGTGACCCGATTGCCGATCTCGGTGGCAAACACCTGGCCCACGTTAGAGGCGGGGTCAGTGCTCACCAGCAGCACCCGCTTGCCAATATCACAGAGAGCCACCGCACTGGCGCAGGCCAGCGAGGTCTTGCCCACCCCGCCCTTGCCGGTGAAGAAGAGAAACGGCGGTGGATTGGTCAGAAAATGGTACATAGCCTCTCCCGAATGGTGCGTCACGACTCAGCAGCAACCGCTGCCGGAGCAGCAGCCGCCCTTGACGATCCCCTTGATGGCCGCTTGCGGTGCAGGCAGCCCGGCATAACGGGCTAGCTCGCTGCGGCTCGGATAACGGCCAGTCAACACCACCTGCCCTTCCACCAGCACCAGTGGCAACCCCTCCTCCCCAGCGTGGGTCAGAAAAGCGCTGACGGCAGGTGTCTCGGCAAATTGCATCGGCTGCTGGGCCAGATTGAAACGTTCGATGGCAACCCCCTGCTCCTTGGCCCAGGCAAGGTCCGCAGCAAAGGTGACCAGCGCCTGATCAACCTCGGTACCGCAAACGCCGCTGGAGCAGCAGAGGGCGGGATCAAAAATCTGAATGACTGACATGGCATTACTCCTTGTTGCAGCAGGGCTGCGCAGGCAGAACATGGGGGGAGCAGGCTGACTCGGCACGCATCACGCCGCACGCCTCGGGATGACCGGCACAGCACTCCTCGGTAAGGTAGGCGATCACATCCAGCATCAGGGGAATATTGCCGCGGTAGCGCAGAAAGCGCCCCTCCTGCTCCACCGACAGCAGACCGGTGTTGAGCATCGCCTTGAGGTGAAACGAGAGGGTATTGGGGGCAATATCGAGCTCGCTGGCCAGTTCGCCCGCGACCCGCCCCTCCAGCCCGGCCTTCACCAGCAGCCGCCATACATCGAGCCGGATGCCGGATGCCAGCGATTCAAAGACCTTGGTGGCAGTCTCTTTGTTCATAGTTGCCTCTCGTTGGATGCTCTTTTATTTCAACTATACAAGAACTATTGAAATGATCAATTTGCAGACTCTCATTTCACCATGATGCGAGGGAAGAGCAAGGAATCGGGAGGAGAAGCCGGGAGGGGATTGCTGTGGGTAAAACAGAGACGCCCTCCGGCAGGGAGGGCGTCAGCCAAGGGTTTGCAACAGACTCTTACCTGGTCACGGGAACGGCGTTGAAGGTGAGCAGGGCCGCCTTGTTGGCATCGCTCAGAGTCAGCTGGTTGCCGTTGATGGAGTAAGTTGCCACCTTCTCCAGCTTTTGCAGGAACTCGGTCTCTTTGTTCATGGCGTCACCGATGCACATCATGCGAGTGGAGCCCATGGCCCCCAGCGTCAAGACACCGTCACCCTGCTTGGTGATACCGCCAAAATAGCGGTTGCAGCCACCTTTGCCCGCCACCTTGCCGTCGGCAATGTGCAGGGTAAAGGTATCGCCAGTGGCACCTTGCAGTTGCCAGCCGGATGCCTGCAGTTGAGTCATGGTAGAACCGGTCGCCATGGCGCAGCCTCCCAGTGCCAGCGCGGCCAGCAGAGTCAGTTTCTTGTTCATGGATTCACCTCTTAATGATTGGACTCATCAATACGGCAGCCTGTTTAACATGCTCAGAGCCTCAGCCAAAGCGATTTATTGTGATCAGAGTTCACTTAACTCCGCTCTGGCATGTGCCATGCTTGTGCCATGCTTAAGCTCAGTTCCGGACCCAGGGAGGGGAAAAGAATGACCAAGGCGCTTCTCATCACACTGCTCGCATCCTGCACCAGCGTGGCCGCTCAGGCTGCCGACTGGGCTCTCTTCAAGCAGCCAGCGGACCCCGCACTCTATGTCAAAAGTTACTCCGGGGTACTGCTCAACAGTCAGAACCATCACAGCGACAGTTTTGATCTCTGGCTGGTCAACAGCGGCTATCAATATCCGGTGATGGATGATGTCAGCCTCTTTATGGAAGCGGGGCCAGCGGTCGCGGATCAGAACCGCCAATCAGGTTTCAACATGAGCTCGGGGGTACGCTATCAACTCTCCCCTGCCTTCAATGTCGGCAGCCAGATCCGCCATCTGGAACTCAATCAGGGCAGCACCCTGCTGGAGCTCAACTCCAGCCTGCTGCTGACTCCCAGACTCTCCCTTACCGCCAATTACGGCGTCAGCACCTTTAAAGCCGATCAGGCGCTGAGCCTGGGGGTGGGTTTCAACTTCTGAATCAGATCAGCGGCGTGGCACTCACCACCACGCCGTTGCGATCCGCATAGATATAATCCCCTTCATGAATGGTCACGCCGGCAAAGTTCACTACCGCGCCAAGCTCGCCCTGCCCGCGCTTCTCGGTCTTGACCGGACAGGCCGCCAGCGCCTTGACCCCAAGCGCCAGTGTCGCCAGAGTGCCCACATCCCGCGCCGCACCGTGGATCAGGATCCCCTCCCACCCCTGTTCCACCGCCTTGATGGCCAGTTGATCACCAAGCAGAGCCCGGCGCAGCGAACCGCCCCCATCGATCACCATCACCTTGCCCTGGCCTGGACGATTCACCAGCTCTCGCACCAGACTGTTGTCCTCGTAGCAGGAGAGGGTCACGGCTCGACCATAGAAGATGGCCTTGCCACCAAAATCGTGAAAACAGGGTTCAGCCACTTGCAGCATATCGCCGTGCTGATCGCAGAGGTCGGGCAGAAGATCCAGCATGATTTGATTCCTTTCAGATGCATGAAGATGTTCATTCTTTCATCAACAATTGGCTCTGACAATCCAGAAAGCAGCGATATCTCCCAGACAAACTGCTGATTTATCGCTTAATACCGGCACCAGCCAGAGTTGCCCGCCTTCTATCCAGTAAATGGCGTTCTGGCCAAAACGGGCAGCCAGTGCGCAAGCCTCTGGCAGGGGCAGCGCCACGGCGAGCGAGGACTCGCGCCAGCTTGCGTCCGGTGCGGCTCCCCACACAGGGCCAGCCATATTAATGCCCGGCATGGACTCCAGATGACGCCAAAGTGCCCGCTCGCGACGCTGGTTGCGACGCTCTCCGACCCATTGGCTGGCAGGATTCCAGGCTGTAACGATGGCAAATTCGGGCCAGGAAGGCATTCCAAATGGCGCTAAAAAGCAAATTTTCTTGTAGTTTTCCCACAAAATCATGTCAATCACATGTTACATTCCATTACATTTTATAGGGGCGAAAACCCGGTTAAGGCCAAGTATGATGCTGTTGTGCCACGGTTTGACCTATATCAAAACAGAGTTAAAAAGTTGCTATCTGACGGCAAAGGGTGTTGTTATGCTCCTGTTAACTGATAAAATGCGGCAACTTCGTAATGGATGACCTTTCCAGGCTTTGCTCGAGTAGTCTTCTCGGGAACCTATAAGTGGCACAGGGATATTTGCCGATACTGATGCCAAATTCACACTATGCCGACCTGACCTTCATACCCAGGATGACGTAATTAATTTTCAGGATCAGTCAGGAAATCGGCTTGAAACGCCAAGAAGTGTTAAATTTAAGATAATTAACTGATAAGAATCTGGGAATACTCATGCAAACACCACACATTCTGATCGTCGAAGACGAACTGGTCACTCGTAATACCCTGAAAAGCATTTTCGAGGCAGAAGGCTACATCGTACTCGAGGCCAACAACGGCGACGAGATGCATCAGGCCCTCACCTCTCACACCATCAATCTGGTGATCATGGACATCAACCTGCCGGGCAAGAACGGCCTGTTGCTGGCCCGCGAGCTGCGCGAGAACGACAACATCGCCCTGATGTTCCTGACCGGTCGTGACAACGAAGTGGACAAGATCCTGGGTCTGGAGATCGGCGCCGATGATTACATCACCAAGCCGTTCAACCCCCGTGAACTGACCATCCGTGCCCGCAATCTGCTGAGCCGCACCATGAATGTGGCCGCTGGTGGCGAAGAGAAGAAGCTGGTTGAACGTTACCTGTTCAACGGCTGGGCGCTGGATATCAACAGCCGCGCGCTGGTCAGTCCCACTGGCGACATGTTCAAGCTGCCGCGCTCCGAGTTCCGCGCCATGCTGCACTTCTGCGAAAACCCGGGCCAGATCCAGACCCGTGCCGAACTGCTGAAGAAGATGACCGGCCGCGAGCTCAAGCCCCACGACCGTACCGTCGATGTGACCATCCGTCGTATCCGCAAGCACTTCGAAAGCGTCAACGATACCCCCGAGATCATCGCCACCATCCACGGCGAAGGTTACCGTTTCTGCGGCGAGCTGGAGCAGGAGTAATTCCGCACCGCTTACCCATCCGAAGAGGCGCCTGTGGCGCCTTTTCTTTTTTTCCGGCTCCCGGTACGCCATGTAGAGTGGCAAAGAGGAGCAAATCGCGGACAAACAAAAAGCCCACTCGCAAGAGTGGGCTTTTTGCTTTGAAGCTGGAGCGGGCAGCGGGAATCGAACCCGCATCATCAGCTTGGAAGGCTGAGGTAATAGCCATTATACGATGCCCGCCTGGCATCTGAAATTTGGAGCGGGTGATGGGAATCGAACCCACGTATGCAGCTTGGGAAGCTACCGTTCTACCATTGAACTACACCCGCGTCAGGGCTCCTACTATATGCATTTTGCCGGTGAGCGCAATGCCGTCCTTGCCACTTTTTTCAATAAATCAATCTGTTCGGACAAGGATTGAACAGTCGGTTGCTTTTTCAAGCAAACATTTTCAACACAGATAATTTACAAGGTTGCCAAGGCCAAACGGCGAGGATAGTCTTGCGCCACTCGACGCGAGGATGGTGGTAATGGATAAAAAAACGCAAAAACGTCTCTATGGCTGGTTGCGCACGCAATCGAGTCACGGTCGCCGCTGGATCACGATTTCCATCGCCTTTGGCCTGGGTCAGGGCATTCTGATGGTGGCGCAAGCCTGGCTGCTGGCGACCCTGCTCCACGGCTTCATCATGGAGGGTAAACAGCCGGAACAATCCATCCCCCTCTTTATTACCCTGCTGCTGGTAACTCTCGGCAAGGCGGCACTCGCCTATGGCCGCGAAGTGGCCAGCTTCAAGGCCGGCAGCGCGGTGCGCCAGACCATCCGCCAGCTGGTGCTCACTCGCTTAAGCCGTCTCGGCCCTGCCTATATCCAGCGTCGCCCGGCCGGCAGCTGGGCCAGCCTGCTGCTGGAACAGATTGAAAACATGCAGGATTTCTTCTCCCGCTATCTGCCGCAGATGGCCATCGCGGTCTTTATTCCGGTAGTCATTCTGGTGGCCGTATTCCCGGTCAACTGGGCGGCGGGCCTGATCCTGCTGGGCACAGCACCGCTTATCCCCATCTTCATGATCCTGGTCGGTGTCGGTGCCGCCGATGCCAACCGCCGCAACTTTCAGGCGCTGGCTCGTCTCTCCGGCCACTTCCTCGATCGCCTGAAGGGGCTGCGAACCCTGCAACTCTTTATGCGTACCCAGGCTGAAGGCGACGCCATTCGCGACGCCTCGGAAGATTTTCGTGAGCGCACCATGGAAGTGCTGCGCCTTGCGTTTTTGAGCACCGCCGTACTGGAGTTCTTTGCCGCCATCTCGGTCGCGCTGGTCGCCGTCTACTTCGGCTTCTCCTACATCGATCACCTCGATTTTGGCCACTATGGCAGCAAAGTTACTCTCTTTACCGGCCTGTTCGTGCTCTTCCTTGCCCCCGAGTTCTACGCACCGCTGCGCGAACTGGGTGCCCACTACCATGCCAAGGCACAGGCCATCGGTGCTGCCGAACAGCTGCTCGAATTCCTCGAAGCCGAGGTGAGCGAGCCAGCCGCAGGCAGCACCCCTTTCCACGCCGACAGCCCCATCAAGGTTGAAGCCAAAGGTCTGGAAGTGCTGAGCGCCGAGGGCAAGGTGCTGGTCGGCCCCATCGACTTCACCCTTGCAGCAGGCTCACGCACCGCCCTGGTCGGCATCAGTGGTGCCGGCAAAAGCTCGCTGGTCAACGCCCTGCTCGGCTTTGCCCCCTATCGCGGTGAGCTCAAGGTAAATGGTCAGGAGCTGGCCACCCTCGACATGAGTCAGTGGCGCCTGCAACTGGGCTGGCTCTCGCAAAACCCGCAACTGTTTCACGCCTCTCTTCGCGACAACCTGCTGCTGGCCAAGCCAACAGCCAGCGATGCCGAGCTGGAGGAGGCCCTGAAACGGGCGCAGGCATGGGAGTTTGCCATGGAGAAGGGGTTTGATTATCCGGTTGGCGATCAGGCGGGCGGCCTCTCGGTCGGTCAGGCCCAGCGCCTTGCGCTGGCGCGCACCCTGCTCAAGTCAACCCAGCTGATGGTGCTGGACGAACCGACCGCCAGTCTGGATCGCCACTCGGAGCGGGCCATCATGGCCACTCTTGAAGAGGTGATGGCCAGCCAGACTCTTTTGATGATCACCCACCGCCTCGACCAGCTCGGCCAGATGGATCAGATCCTGGTGCTGGAGCGCGGTCAGCTGGTGGAACAGGGCAACTTCCAGCAACTTTGTCAGGCAGAGGGGCCATTCGCCCGGCTGCTCTCCCAACGTTCCGAGGGCTCTCTCGATGACTGATCTCTTGCCGTTTCTGCGCCTCTACCGTCAACACTGGCTCAGCCTCTCCCTCGGACTGCTGCTGGCACTGGTCACTCTGATTGCCGGGATGGGGCTACTGTCCCTCTCCGGCTGGTTCCTCTCTGCCGCTGCCGTTGCCGGGATGGCAGTCGCCAGTCGCGATAGCTTCAACTACATGACGCCAGCTGGCGGGGTGCGCTTCTTCTCCATCATCCGCACCGCCGGTCGCTGGGGTGAGCGGGTGGTGAGCCACGATGCCACCTTCCGGGTACTGACCCGGCTGCGGGTCTGGTTCTGGCAAAAGCTCTCGCCACTCTCCAGCGGTACACTGGCAGGCTTTCGTCAGGCGGATCTGCTTAACCGGCTGGTGGCAGATATCGACGCCATGGACCACGTCTACCTGCGCCTGCTCACCCCCATCGGTGCCGCGCTGCTGGGCACGGGTGCCATGGTGCTGTTCCTCTCCCTGTTCGACAGCCGTCTCGCTCTGACCCTTGGCGCCATTCTGCTGTTTGGCATGATCGCCCTGCCGCTGGTGTTCTACTTCCTCGGCCGTCGCCCCGGTCAGGCACTGATCGCCGAAAAGGCCAGCCTGCGCACCCGCATGGTGGACTATCTGGATGGTCAGGCCGAGTTGCAGATGTTTGCCGCCGCCCCCAAGGCGCTGGGTGAACTGCAACAGGCCGAGCAGGCACTGCTCGCCGCCCAGGCCCGCATGGCCAAAGTGAGCGGGCTGGCCAACTTCTCGGTGCAACTGCTGAGCGGCTGGACCCTGACCCTGATGCTCTGGATGGCAGGCCACGGCGTTGCGGGAGCTGCGCCCGCTCCCGTTACCGCCCTGATGGTATTTGCCACGCTGGCAAGCTTCGAAGCGCTGATGCCGCTGGCAGGATCCTTCCAGCACCTCTCCACCAGCCTCACCTCGGCACGCCGCCTGAACGAGATCCTGCAGGAAGCCAAAGCCCCCGAGTGGGGCAGCGAGCAGGCTCATGCCAGCCAAGGTTCGCTGCAGATCAATGACCTCTACTTCGGTTATCCCGGCAATCCGCAGCCGGTGTTGCGCGGCTGCACCCTGCAACTGCATGCTGGCGAGAAGCTGGCGCTGCTGGGCCAGACCGGCTGTGGCAAATCGACCCTGATGGGCCTGCTGACCCGCGAGTGGAGCCCGCAGGCGGGCAAAATCCTGCTGGGTGGCAAGCCGCTGACCGACTACAGCGAAGGGGCGCTGCGCGCCTCCATCTCGGTGGTGAGCCAACGGGTACACCTCTTTGCCGATACCCTGCGCGGCAACCTCAAGCTGGCGGCACCGACCGCCACTGACGAACAGCTGGTTGAGGTACTGACCCGGGTTGGCCTTGCCACCCTGCTGGAAGATGAAGCGGGTCTGGATGCCTGGCTCGGCGACGGTGGCCGCCCGCTCTCCGGTGGTGAACGCCGCCGTATCGGCATCGCCCGCGCCCTGCTGCACGATGCGCCGCTCTGGCTGCTCGATGAACCTACCGAGGGGCTCGACAGCCAGACCGAGCGGGAGATCATGGCGCTGCTGTTCACCCTGGGGGCCGATCGCTCCATGCTGCTCATCTCCCACCGTCTACTGGGACTGGAGCAGATGGATCGCATAGCCCTGATGGAAGAGGGGCAGATCCGCCTCTGCGCCCCCCATCACGAATTGCTGGCAGATGAGTACTATCGCAGCCTGCATCAGCGGCTGGCACCGGTCTGATATCAGCCTGATGGCGGTCACACCCTGACATTCGGGGTCAAAACGGGGCTGGCCGCCACAGGTGACTGGCCCCTATAATGGCCCCTCATTATTCAACAAGATGCCGACATGGAGCGCCTGCGCCTTTCTACTGTCCTCATCACCGACACAAGATACGAGATGATGAAACGCCTGATCCTGATGATGCCCCTGATTGCCTCCGGCTGTGCCAACTACGCCTTCAACAGCAATCTGGATAAAGAGAACTTCGACGACTACTTCAAACCCGGTAGCGTGCGGATTTACGAGCAAGCTCAGCTGGCCGATCTCAACTACCTCTACCTCGGCACCGTCGAGGGGGAATCGTGCCAGGCCGATGCCAAGCAGCCGGTGCCCAACGCAGGTGAAGCGCGCACCCTGGCTCGCCGCCGCGCTGCCGACATGGGCGGCAACGGCGTCACCTTCGACAAGTGCAGCGAATTCAGCGATACCCCCGGCTGCCTGAAGCAGGTCATCTGCTACGGTCAGGCGCTGAAAGTGGCTGAAGAGAAGTAACGACTCATGGCGCTCGCCATCGTCCGTCTCGGCTCGCCCCGCCTCCCCGACGAGGGGCTGCGGATCGGCACGGTACGTCGCCCGCCCCGCGGCGTGCCAAAAACCGAGTTTGCCAGCCAGAACTGGTATGACGTCTGGTTCCCGAACCTCGCCCCTAGCAGCGAAACCATGAAGCTGGGGCAGGCCGCGGAGACCCCGGCCCAGTGGGCTGCCTTTGGCAAGGCGTACAAGGCGGAGCTGGCAACCCCGGCAGCCAAACACGATCTGGCACTGCTGGCTGCCCTCTCCCACACCACCAACCTGTCGGTGGGCTGCTACTGCGAGCAGGAGTCCCGCTGCCATCGCGCCATTTTGCGGGAGTTGCTGGCGGCCGCAGGTGCGGACATCCGCTAGCACCCGCATGCCATGCCGGTAAAAATAAAAACAGGAGGGCATCATTACGATGCCCTCTGGTTTTCAGGTATTACATAACGCGCCAGTTCGCTATGCGCTATCGCACCTGCTGGCGCAGCAGCGTCTCTTGCTCAACTGTCATCCCTTCAGCCACCGCCGCATCCGGCGTACGTGCCAGCCACTCGGCCAGATCGGCGGCCGTCTCCTCCAGCGGCCGGAAGTTGAGACCATGCACAATGGCCGCCTCGGCGCTGATGCGGCCATAACCGGCATACTCCGGCAACATATTGGGCAGCAGGGTCGGATAGCTCAGCCAAGGCTCGACACCGGCCGCAAGCAGTGCCTGCCAAGGCGCCCAATCAGCCTCTATGGGGGTGGCAACTCCCACTCTCGCCGCCAACCGCTCGACCCAATCGGTCAGCGCAATGCCCGGTTTGACCAGATTGAAAACTCCCGTCAACTGCTGCTCGGCAGCCCGCAGCACAAACTCGGCGCAGTCGCGCACATCCAGATATTGCAGTCGATCCAGCCCCTCCCCCGGCAGCAGCCAGCGCCCGCCCTGCTGCACCCGCTTCACCCACCAGGCCATACGGCCGGTGTGATCATGGGGGCCGCACAATACGCCCGGGCGCAGAATGCAGAGCCGATCCCCCCAGCGGGCGCGATACACCTCTTCGCACAACACCTTGAGCGGGCCATACTCCTCGGGCTGCTCGCCCGCACCGATGACATGCAGTGGCGCCGATTCATCCATTCCGGGTTGGGCAAAGTCGCGATAGACGCTGATGGTGGAGATAAAGATGAGCCGCTCGCAGCGCCCGAGCAGGGCCGCCGACAGGCTCGCCGCCTGCTCTGGCCGATAGCAGCAGGTATCGATAACGAGATCCCACTGCCGCCCCTCTCCCTGCAGCGCACCCAGATCGCCATTGCGATCGCCGGTAAGCTGTACCAGCTCCCGCCAGTCGGGATGCTGGTGATGGCCGCGATTGAACAGGGTCACCTCGTGACCCCAGTCAAGCGCCAGCGCAGTCAGGTGGCGCCCCAAAAATCCGGTGCCACCGATAATCAGCAGTTTCATCCCTCTCCCTCCCCATCCGGCTTACTGTTGCGGTCTTCGCACCGTGGCGAGCCAGCACCGCACCTCCTGTTTGTCCCACCCTACGCAACTTGGCGCCAAGGCACAGCCCTCGGTATACCGGGATGGGACGGGGATCACGGCAGCAGGCGGCGAGGACGCCGCACGGGGAAGCCTGCGTTTTGGGGCCGCATGTGCTAAATTGCCAGGGTTTTCAGCCAGGATCCGCCATGAAGTTCGAAATCGACACCCTCGGGATAATCCGCTCTCCCTACAAGGAGAAGTTCGCCATTCCGCGCCAGCCCGGCTTGGTCAAATCGGCCCGTGCCCGCCTCGAGCTGCGCCCCCCCTACGATCAGCCGGACGTGCTGCGCGGCATCGAGCAGTTCTCCCATCTGTGGCTCAGCTTCGTCTTTCACCAGACCATGGAGCAGGGGTGGAATCCGACGGTGCGCCCGCCGCGCCTGGGCGGCAACGAACGGGTCGGGGTCTTTGCTACCCGCTCCACCTTTCGCCCCAATCCGCTCGGCCTCTCGGTCGTCGAGCTGCACGGGGTAGGTCGCGAGCGCGGTAAACTCTGGCTGGAGCTGGGTGCCGTCGATCTGCTCGATGGCACTCCGATCGTCGATATCAAACCCTATATTCCCTATGCCGACAGCCTGCCGGAGGCCCGTGGCGGCTTTGCCCCCGATGCCCCGACCCCGCCGCTGGCGGTGAGCTTCAGCCCGGACGCCGAGTTGCAGCTGCAAACATGGAGCCAGCGCTACCCCGAGCTGCGCCAGCTGGTGAGCGAAGTGCTGGCACAGGATCCACGCCCTGCCTACAAGAAGGGCAAGCCGGACGAGAAGGAGTACGGCGTGCGGCTGTTCAACTGCAATGTGCGTTTCCGGATCAGCGAGCCCGCCTGTCTGGTCATTGCCATCGAACCGGCCTGACCATCAGGGTCAGGCCAATCTTTTCACGGGCGCTTCACACTGCTCACGGTTTAATTAACCTGTAAATTGTGTGGTATTGATCAGCTCCTCAACGAGCCGGCAGTGATACCATCTCCATGGCAGTATCATGCGGAAAATACAGACGATTTTCCTCTAACGGGCGCTCCGGCCTGCACCAGTGTGTATCCGGCAGGCGTCGCCAATGGAACTGGCCTCCTCCGATCGTTTCGCTCATCGGGAGATGCCACACGGATGTGACTCTTTGACTGAAGGAAACCAACCATGCTGATGAACAGTGAACAACGCTACGGCACCCTGAGTCTCGGGCTGCACTGGCTGACCCTGTGGGCCATGATCGCCGTCTATGCCCTGATCGAATTTCGCGACATTTTTCCCAAAGGAGACCCAGGTCGGGATCTGATGAAGGAGTGGCACTTCATGCTGGGGCTACTGATCTTTGCACTGGTCTTTGTCAGACTGGCCCTGCGCTGGATGAGCCCGACGCCGCGTATCGTGCCCGAGCTCTCCCCCCTGATGCACAAGCTGGCCAAGCTGGCCCATATCGCCCTCTACGGCTTCCTCATTCTGACCCCGCTGTGTGGCTGGCTGCTGCTGAGCGCCGCTGGCAAGCCCATCCCCTTCTTCGGGTTTGAATTGCCTGCGCTGATAGCGCCTAGCCCTGACGCCAAAGGGTTTATCAAGGAGGTGCACGAAACCCTGGGCAACCTGGGTTACGCCCTGATCGCCCTGCACACTGTGGCCGCCCTCTTCCACCACCATGTGCTCAAGGACAACACTCTGACCAATATGCTGCCGCCACGCCGCAGCTAAGGCGTTGCAGACAGACAAAAGAGGGGGCCACCATGGCCCCCTCTTGCTATCCGGCATCCATCACGCCTGCCTGGCCAACGGCTCGCTGCCTTTGCCCCGACCCTCTTTGGCCAGTGCCTTCACATTTCCTTTCCCCTCGACGGGCCCGCTCTCCAGCTCCTGATTGGCTGGTACCGGTGCGGGAGAGCTGGCAGAGCTCTCATCCGGACGAGAGTGACCGATAAAATTGCCCCCCTTGCTGATGGAGAGGCTGCCGCCCTTGAACGTCCCCTGCATGCGGCCACTCTCGAGTATTTCGACTTCGGCAGCAGAGCAGGTACCATCCAGCAGGCCATTGATGATGACGCGTGGTGCCTTCACCTCTCCCTCGACACGGCCACCCGCCATGATGCGCAGGATCCCGTCGCTCAGCACTATGGTGCCGACCAGCACACCACGCACCTCCAGATCCCCCTCAAGCTGCAACTCCCCCTTGAAGCGGGCACCTGCGGCGATCACCGTTGCCGTTCCCGGCACTGAGCCCTCACTCTTGGCTTTTCGTCCAAACATTCCGAATCTCTCCCCCAACCAGACAAGCAGAACCAGTGGCATGGGCGCCACTGGCCATAAATAGGCATCCGACCCCAGCACATAGAGCAGCAGTGCCGCTCCCCAGCAGAGCCAGACCAGATAGAGAAGGTCGCTACGCTCCCGCTCCTGCAGGTGGCATCGCCACCTGATGGCCATCTCTCTCATCACCACACCCTTTGCAGCATGGCCAGTCAGCAAATGCCGATGCGATGGCCATCGATAACAACATGCTCGGGATAGACGACCAATCGGAGGAAACTCTGAAGCCCGGGTGATTCAGTCCCGATACAGGCGGGAGGCATTAGGATACGGATTGACTCCGCATAGCGAACATCTTCTAATTGACTGCTTGGATCCCTATGACCGCCGCACACACCATGAAAATTCTCCTGGTCGAAGACGACAAGCTGCTCAATCACCACCTCTCCTCTCTGCTGACCGAAGCAGACAATCAGGTCTACAGCACCGATCAGGCAGGGATTGCGCAGCACTATGCAACGGATTACCCCATCGACGTGGCCATCATCGATCTGGGTCTGCCCGATATGGATGGCCTGCAACTGATCCGCGAGCTGCGCGAAAAGCAGATCCCCTTTCCCATCATCGTCCTCACCGCCCGTGGCAACTGGCAGGACAAGGTGGAAGGGCTGGAAGCGGGTGCCGATGACTATCTGGTCAAACCGTTTCAGAAGGATGAGCTGCTGGCTCGCCTCAACGCGCTGGTGCGCCGCAGCGCCGGCTTTATCTCGCCGCGAGTAAAAGCGGGTGACTACGAGCTCGATCTCTCCCGCAAGGAGCTGACCATCGCCGGTGAAGTGGCCGTGCTGACCAGCTTCGAATACCTCATTCTGGAGTACCTGATGCGCAATGCCCGTCAGGTGGTCTCCAAGCAGCAGCTGCTCGACCAGCTCTACGGCGATGGCGAAGGGGATCCCAACACCATCGAGGTCATGGTCAGCCGCCTGCGCAAGAAACTGGATCCGGAGGGGACAATTCAACCCATCTCCACCATCCGCCGCCAGGGTTACATCTTCAACCTGTCGTGCAACTGATGCGATTCTGCCCGCTACTGCGGATGGTGCGGGTGCTGCGCCGCTCGCTGCATATCAAGCTGCTGCTCAGCTCCCTGCTGGTGATCGCCCTCAGCATGGGGTTTGCCGTCTATGCCCTCTACCTCGGCCATGTCGAGGAGCAGACCCAGAAGGCGAGCGCCCGGATGCAGGAGAACCTGGCCAAACTCTTCTCCTCGACCGAGCCGAGCAATGGCGGCCCGACCGATCTCAGCCACATCTCCCGCAATGCCGGGGATGCCGACCTCGACACCCTGATTTGCCGTGCCGATGGCGAACGGATCTGGTCGAGCCTGCACATGCCGGAGGTGATCAAGGCCAAAGAGAGTATCTGTGGCGACCTGATGCAGTATCTGGGGGGGATGGATCTCGACTACTTCTTCAAGAAGCACACCATCAAGAACGGTGAAAGCTACTTCGTCTACAGCCTGCGTTTTATCCGCAACCCCGGCACTGGCACCACCGCCTACTACGTGGTGATGATCGATTCGGCCAAGCGCTATCACGCCGAATCCCTCGCCTATCTCGGCCATATCGCCCGGCAGGCGGTGCTCGCCTACATGCTGCTGGCCAGCCTGCTGCTGCTCACCACCTACTGGAGCCTCGGCTCCCTGCGCACCATTGCCCGCCAGATCGATGACATTCGCTCCGGCAAGCTCGACTCTCTCTCCAGCGACTTCGAGCAGGAGCTCACCCCGCTCACCGAGTCGGTCAACCAGCTGCTGGAGAACGAACGGCAGCAAACCCAGCGCTACCAGCACGCCCTGAACGATCTCGCCCACAGCCTGAAAACCCGGCTGGCGCTGATCCAGATGACCACCCGCGAGCTGGAGCTGGGCCGGGAGATCCACGACAACATCAACGAACAGATCCTCACCATGGATCAGATGATCCAGTACCAGCTCAGACGCGCCGTCACCGGCCGTCAGCGCCTTGCCAGCAAGGGGACCGAGCCGGTACCGCTTATCGAGAAGCTGCTCGCCAGTCTGACCAAGGTCTACCGTCACAAAAAGCTGCAAACCCACTTCACGTTCGATGATGATGCCCTGTTCCACGGCGAACAGGGGGACTTGATGGAGTTGATGGGCAACCTGCTCGACAACGCCTGCAAGTTTGCCATCAGCGAGGTGCGGGTGACCCTGCGTCGCCATCTCGAGCGCCTGCGCATCGAGGTGGAAGATGATGGCCCCGGCATCGACGAGGCCAAATCCGAACAGATCTTCCAGCGCGGTGTGCGCGCCGACAGCTCCCCTGGCCAAGGCATCGGTCTGGCGGTAGTGACCGAAATCGTCCACAGCTACGGCGGCCAGATCCGGGTGGATGAATCTCCTCTTGGCGGTGCCCGTTTTACCCTGGATCTCCCCTGACAGCACGCCTGTCTCCCCCCTTGAAATTTCTCCGTTGCGGGCCCTTTAGCGGCCCGCAGCCCTTTGCTCATCAGACCACATATTGGTCGCATTCATGTCCCTCGATGTTACAATCCCGTCACAAAAATCGGGAAAGGTAATGAAAACATGAAGATCCGAATGCTATTGCTGGCCGCCCTGCTCTGCCACGGCGCCGTACAGGCGCAAGAGAAGGCCCCCGATGGCTGGCAAGATGGCCCCATAACCCGCCTCAAGGCACAGGCCCTGCTGCAAACCCTCAACGCCACCTTGCTGAGCAACCCGAGTGCTACCGTCACCCTGCAAAACTGGTGCGCCGACCACAAGATGGCGGGCGAACCGCGCATTCGCGCCCTGCGTGACCAGACAACACGCAAACCAGCCGATGCCGCCACCCGTGAGCTGTTCAAGATCGGCGCCGATGAGCCGGTGGGCTATCGCCGGGTGCAGCTAACTTGCGGCGATCATATCTTCTCGGAAGCGGACAACTGGTATGTCAAAAGCCGCCTCACTCCGGAGATGAACCAGCTGCTCGACAGCAGCGACACCCCGTTCGGGCTCGCAGTCAAGGCGCTCAACTTCAGCCGCAAGACCCTCTCCTCCACCCTGCTCTGGTCGCCCCTGCCGGCTGGCTGGGAGATGAAGATGCCCGTCATTGCCACCGGCAAAGCACCGCTGACCATCCCCGAGCAGGTATTGCAGCACCGCGCCCTGCTTTCACGGGAGGATGGCACGCCGTTCAGTCTGGTGGTCGAGACCTACCGCCGGGATCTGTTCGCCTTCCCGCTGGATGCGGGCAACGGTCAATGATCCAGCGCTGGCAAGCGGCCAATAAAAGAGGCCGGACTATCTCATTTCGTCCGGCCGGCTTGCTACACGGGAGAGCTTTCTGTCGGTGTTTATTCAGATAAAAGGGACGGCACCATAGCGATTTGAATAGGGATTGCCGCGCTTTGCCTTGAAAAAAAGCACCATCAGCGGGCCGATAATCGGGATTAATCCCAGCAGCAAAAACCAGCCATTGCGACCAATGTCGTGCAGACGGCGCACGCTCAATGCCCAGCAGGGCACAATAATAAAGAGACCATATACGCCCATCAGTTTGTAGCCATAATCCAGCTGTTTGGTCAGCAGCGAGAGGATGACACAAATAACGGTATTGATAAGAACGAACATCCAATATTCTTTGCGCGAGGCCCGTCCTTTGAAATCAGCAAATTTCTGAAATGCACGAAAATACCAGTTCATAAAAACTCCAGCTTCTGCGTCTATGTTGATTTTGCACGAAGGAGACAGAAATAAGCGATAGCAAAACCATCAGTATTGGTATTGGTCGCTTGTCATAACCTGCTGCGGCCAGACAAAGATAATTGGACATTGTGATATTCAGCAAGACAATTAGAATTATAAAATATAAAAAAGAATACCCCGTTAATCACCGATATGGCCAATGAGCGCCGCCAGCGGTGCCAGCTCTGGTTTTGCGCAGTGTGACAGGCCCCAAGTTTTAAAGATTTTTGATAATTTTTGATAACTTTTCATCGTGCAAACACGCACAATAAGGGCTTTGCAGCAGAGCCATAGGCGCCGTTTCCGGCCAATGCTGGCCCCAAAAGCCGCAAAGGGAGCCCGGCTAACGAGTGGCAGCGGAAGAATCGAAGCTGGATAACGGCAGCCAACAGTGTGGTAACTGGATAAACGCTACGTTGGCAGGCCAAGCTCAATAACAGCGCATGGATATCAGGGATGACCAGATGAACAAGACAGCGGCTATATTCTCCATTCTCTTCAGCATAAATCTCCATGCTGGCCAGAACCTTACGACCATTAACAGCGATGCTCATCCGGTTATCGGGGTATGGCGCCTCAATTTTGCCGATACCAGTTGTTATGAAGAGTACGACTTCAGGGCGGATGGTCGTCTCTATACCTCGTCAAATCAACAGCAGATCGAATCATCCTATATTATTGAGCGCGAGCCATCTGCCTCCGGATTTTACAAGCTGGAAGAACATATTCTCAAAGAAAATGGCGGCAAAGACTGCCTGGACATGTCCCAGAATGAGGATACTGACTACGTCTACTATCTGAAATTTTCGCCGTCGGAAGATCAGTTTTTAATCTGTCTCGATGAGAGCGATGAAGAGTGTATTGGTTATTTTATTCGTCAGTCCAGTCCGCACCAACAAAAACTACAGCAGATAGTGGTAACCACCATGTAGCCCATAGGCTTTATGGATTTAATTTATTTGATGCTGACCTGCCCCTTACAATATAAAGAGAAACAGAGTGAGTTCACAGCAAATAAAAACATCCTGCCTTTATTCGACAAAAAGCCAACAATGCTGCCCACCAAAGAGATAAATATGGTTGTGCTAACCGGTTATATCATTGTGCCTGCCTCCGATTTACCAGCCGTCATGGGGGAGCTTGATAACCATATCCAGCTGACCCGACATGAACATGGCTGCCTGCAGTTCGAGGTGACGCAAACCAGACTCAACTCCTGCCGTTTCGAGGTCTGCGAGACCTTTCGCGATCCCGCCGCCTTTGCCGCCCATCAGGCCCGGGTCAAAGCCTCCCGCTGGGGGGAGATCACGGTCAATGTCGAGAGACACTATACCGTGACGGGACTTGGCGAATAGCCGTAGCCCCTCGCCTATTTTCCACCTTCAATGATTGAGAGACTTATGATCCGCCCATTATCCAAATCCGATCTCGATGCCGCAGTCGAGCTCTGGTATCAGGCCTCGGTCAAGGCCCACGGCTTTATTCCCGCCGACTTCTGGCATGCGCAGCGTGCCGCGATGCGTGATATCTATCTGCCCGCCAGCGAGAGCTGGGTTTATGAGGAGCAGGGGCTGCTGGCGGGGTTTATCTCCTGGCATCAGGGCTCTGTTGCCGCCCTCTTTATCGCCCCGAGCTTGCAATCACAGGGGCTGGGTCGCCAGCTGCTAGACCAACTCAAGTCACGGCATGAGCAACTTGAGCTCACCGTCTACGCCGAGAATGAGCAGGCGCGACGCTTTTACACCCGCAACGGCTTTCACGAGGGGGAGCAGAGAATATGCGAGCATAGCGGCCACGCCGAGATCATCATGCATTGGCAGCGGGGCATCTGAAGTCAAAAACACTCGCTGATTGCTGACATGCTGCGGCAGGGCGGGCAGGCGTTGCCTTGAATGCCATGACGCCATTCTCTACAATGCCCCACTTTATATCCATTTCGGGTCATAGCCATGATCGATACCAGCACCAAGCCGGCACTGCCGGATCACCTCTCCTGCAATCCCCGCAGCCCCCACTATGTGGCGGCCTGCTTCGAGCATCCGATCGGTATTCGCCTGAACGGCAAAGAGCGCACCGACGTCGAAGAGTACTGCATCAGCGAAGGCTGGGTGAAGATCCCCTCCCCCAAGGCGCTGGATCGCCGTGGTCAGCCCATCCTGATCAAGCTCAAGGGCACCGTCGAAGCCTATTACAGCTAATTGCAGCTACCCGCTTCGGTTAAAAACAAGGCCACCCTCGCGGTGGCCTTGTTGTTTGCGTCGGTCAGTACGACGACAAGCTGGTCGGGTTTATACCCCCAGCCGGTCGCGCAGGGTGTACCAGGCGGCGCCGGCGGCGGTGAAGGGGATGCGGAACAACCGGCCACCCGGGAAGGGGTAGTGCGGCAGTTTGGCAAAGGCATCGAAGCGCTCCGCCTGACCGCTCAGCACCTCGGAGAGCAGCTTGCCCGCCAGATGGGTGCAGGTGACACCATGGCCGCTGTAACCCTGCATGTAGTAGATGTTGGGGCCGATGCGGCCAAACTGCGGCAGGCGCGACAGGGTGAGCAGGAAGTTGCCGGTCCAGGTGTACTCCACCTTGACGTCGGCCAACTGCGGGAAGGTCTTGAGCATCTTGGGGATGATCAGCCTCTCGATATCCGCCGGATCCCGCGCGCCATAGACCACGCCGCCGCCATAGATCAACCGGTGATCGCCGGAGGTACGGTAGTAATCGAGCAGGTAGTTGCAATCCTCCAGACAGTAGTTCTGCGGCAAGAGTGAACGGGCCCGCTCCTCTCCCAGCACTTCGGTGGCGATCACCTGGGTGCCGCAAGGCATGCTCTTGCTGGCCAATTCCGGCACCAGATTGCCGAGGTAGGCGTTGCCGGCCACCACGATAAAGCGCGCCTTCACCGCTCCTTTGGCGGTCTTGACCAACGCCGGCTGACCCGGAGTAATGCTGGTGACGGCGGACTGCTCGAAGATCTGCCCCCCCTGGATGCGGATCGCTTCCGCCTCCCCCAGCGCCAGATTGAGAGGGTGAATATGGCCACCGCTCTTGTCGAGCAGGGCGCCGACGTAGCGATCACTCGCTACCACCTCGCGCACCCCCTTGGCATCGAGCAGCTCCAGCTGCTCATTGCCCCACTTCTCCCAGCGCGCCTTCTGCGCCTTGAGCTCGTGCAGCTGCTTCTCGGTCTCGGCGGCAAAGACGCCCCCCTCCTGCAGATCGCACTGGATGTTATAGCGCTTGATCCGCTCACGGATGATCTGGCCCCCCTCAAACAGCATGGAACCGAGCAGCCTGGCCTGATCCGGCGGGCAGTTCGCTTCTATGGTGTCAATGTCGCGGCTGTAGGAGTTGACGATCTGGCCGCCGTTGCGGCCGCTGGCGCCAAAGCCGACTCGTGCGGCCTCCAGCACCACCACCTTGTAGCCCTTCTCTACCAGATGCAGGGCGCTGGAGAGGCCGGTATAACCCGCCCCGATGACGCAGACATCGCACTCCAGCTGCTCGGTCAATGTTGGGTAGGGCGCGTGTTTATTGGCGCTGGCTGCGTAGTAACTGTTTACATGTTCGGTCATGATCCCTGTTTCCTTACCGGTTCTGTTGCCAAACTACTGTCAGGATTAAAAGCTCGCCGGGGTGTGGGCGCTGACGATGCGGCAGGTCTGCCCCGACGGATTGCTGAAACTGTGGGGCTCGCCGGTGTCGATCACATAGCTGTCGCCCGCTTCGAGTTGATAGCTCTGGCCTGCCACCGTCAGGGTTACCGACCCCTCCAGCACGGTGCCGACCTCCTCTCCCTGATGCTTGACCTGCCCGCCGGTGTCGGTACCGGGGGGATAGGTCTCCAGCATAAAGCCGAGCTGGCGGCGGTTGTTGCCGTTGTGCACCAACTTCATCGAGACCCCCTGACTGCCCAGCTCGATAAGCTGTTCAGCCTTGATCACCACGCTGCAGGGGCGACTCTCCTCCTCGGCGAAAAAGCGCGACAGCGGCAGGCCATAGACGGTGAGCAGCTTTTGCAACGACGCCACCGAGGGGCTCACCTTGTCCTGCTCTATCATGCAGATGGCACCGTGGGTCAGGCCGCTCAGCTCCGCCGCCCGCCGCTGGGAGAGCCCCAGCTGGTGGCGCACTGCCGCCAGCCGCTCGCCCATGGTACGGGCACCACTCTGCGGCACCAGCTGCAGGCGAGCCTCGCTCTCACTGCTCTGTGGCCCGCTCATGGCAGGCCCCCTCTCATCTTCTGCCTGCACTCCCGCAACATGGGTCATCTCCCTCTTCCCTCTGGTTAAAATAGCGGACCAGCACCATACCTGGCTGTTTGCGATGCCACACACATATCGTTAATTATTTTGCACACCCCAACCATCACACCAAGCCACCGGATCGGGGTAAACTGCGCTACACAGCCCATTTTCTAGCACGCAGCACACCAACAATTCAAATATATTTAACACTTGAAAAACATTTCAGCTCAATTTATGGTCTCCCTGTGCTTATTATTTTATACGGCAGCACCACAGGATGAGCCGCATCATCGCCACCTTGCTGCCAGGTTTCACCATTGAGGCTTGCCATGTCCGCTACCAGCTCCAATCAAAGCTTGATCAAATCCCGCGCCTATATAGATGGTCAGTGGTGCGAGGCCGCCAGCGGCCGCACCTTCGAGGTCACCAATCCGGCTACCGGTGCCGTGATCACTCAGGTGCCCGACATGAATGAAGAGGATACCCGCCGCGCCATCGCGGCCGCCCACGCGGCACAACCCGCCTGGGCAGCCCTCACCGCCAAGGAGCGCAGCAACAAGCTCTACGCCTGGTTTACCGCCATCACCGCCCACAGCGATGAACTGGCCCGCATCATGACCTGCGAGCAGGGCAAGCCGCTGGCGGAAGCCAAGGGGGAAGTGACCTACGGCGCCAGCTTTATCCAGTGGTTCGCCGAAGAGGGCAAGCGCGCCTATGGCCGTACCATCCCGGGCTTTAGTGGCGATCGCCGGCTGGCCACCATCAAGCAGCCGGTCGGGGTGGTCGCCGCCATCACCCCGTGGAACTTCCCGATTGCCATGATCACCCGCAAGGCGGGCCCGGCGCTGGCCGCCGGTTGCACCATCGTCATCAAGCCTGCCGCCGAAACGCCGCTCTGCGCGCTGGCACTGGCGGTACTGGCCGAGCAGGCGGGGATCCCCGCCGGGGTCATCAATATCGTCACCAGCCACCAGCCGAGCGCGGTGGGCAACGAGTTGTGCAACAACCCGACTGTGCGCAAGCTCTCCTTCACCGGCTCGACCCGCATCGGCAAGCTGCTGATGCGCCAGTGCGCCGACACCATGAAGCGCCTCTCGCTGGAGCTGGGCGGCAATGCTCCCTTTATCGTCTTTGACGACGCCGATCTCGACGCCGCCGTGGCCGGGGCGCTCGCCTCCAAATACCGCAACGCCGGGCAGACCTGCGTCTGTGCCAACCGCATTCTGGTGCAGGCCAGCGTCTATGACGCCTTCGCCGAGAAGCTGGCTGCCGCCGTCGCCGCCTTCAAGGTGGGAGATGGCATGAGTGAGGGCACCCAGATCGGCCCGCTCATCAACCCGGCTGCCGCCAGCAAGGTCGCCGAGCTGGTGCAACAATCTGTTGCCGCCGGTGCCGAAGTGCTGCTGGGTGGCGAGCCCCACCCCGCTGGCCCCCTGTTCTACCGCCCCACCATTCTGGGCAAGGTCGCCAGGGACAACCCCATCCTGCAGGAGGAGATCTTCGGCCCGGTCGCGCCGCTGGTGCGTTTCGAGAGCGAAGCCGAGGCCATCGCGCTGGCCAACGATACCCCCTATGGTCTGGCCGCCTACTTCTATGGCCGCGACATCGCCCGGGTGTGGCGCGTCGCCGAGCAGCTTGAATACGGCATGGTCGGCATCAACGAGGGGATCATCTCAACCGAATTGGCCCCCTTTGGCGGCATCAAGGAGTCGGGTCTGGGTCGGGAGGGGGCAGCCGAGGGGCTGGAGGAGTATCTGGAGACCAAATACCTCTGCTTTGGCGCCATTCGCTAGGGCAGCAGAGGGCTAAAGCATCGCATTCATCGATGCTTTAGCCGCAATATACATCGCTTTTACAGATAGATGCAGACGCTCACCCGAGGCGGCAAGGGGCGTAATTTGGCCTGCGCTGTCTCGCAAGAGGGCTTTTGCAACACACACCACACGCCGCCGATCTGGCCCGATGGGCTAATTGGCGGTGATGGGCGCCAGATCGCCCGCCACATTTTCAGGGAATATCCGGGGCTGCGGCCCCTCAGGGAGGAAAGATGAGTCAGTCAGAATCAAACAAGGCGTGGCAAGCGCGCCGCGAAGCGGCCGTGGTCAACGGCGTTGGCACCCTGCTGCCGGTCTTTATCGACCGTGCGCAAAATGCCGAGCTGTGGGATGTGGAGGGCAACCGCTACATCGACTTTGCCTCCGGCATCGCCGTGCTCAACACCGGCCACAACCACCCGAAAGTGTTGGCAGCGGTACGCGAGCAGCTGGAAAAGTTCAGCCACACCTGTTTTCAGGTCACCCCCTACCCGGGCTATATCGAGCTTGCCGAAAAACTCAACGCCCTGGTGCCCGGCCCGACCCCGAAACGCACCCTGTTTCTCTCCACCGGCGCCGAGGCGGTGGAGAACGCCATCAAGATTGCCCGCGCCCATACCGGTCGCAGCGGTACCATCGCCTTCAAGGGGGGCTTTCACGGCCGTACCATGATGGGCATGGCGCTCACCGGCAAGGTGGTGCCCTACAAGACCGGCTTTGGCCCCTTCCCGGGCGAGGTCTACCACATCCCCTTCCCCGCCGATTATCTGGGGGTGAGTGAAGAGGATGCCCTGCACGCCCTCGACCTCTGCTTCAGCGCCGATATCGAGCCCTCCCGCGTTGCCGCCATCATCATCGAGCCGGTACAGGGCGAAGGGGGCTTCTATCCCGCCTCCGCGAGCTTTATGCAAAAGCTGCGCAGCGTCTGCGATCAGCACGGCATTCTGCTCATCTGCGACGAGATCCAGAGCGGCTTCTGTCGCACCGGCAAGACCTTCGCCACCGAGTATGCCGGCATCGAGCCGGACATCATGACGTTGGCCAAGAGTCTGGCGGGCGGCTTCCCCCTCTCCGCCGTGGTGGGCAAGGCAGAGATCATGAACGCCGCCAAGCCGGGCGGCCTTGGCGGCACCTATGCCGGTTCCCCCATCGCCTGTGCCGCCGCGCTGGCGGTATTGCAGGTGATCGAAGAGGAAAAACTCAACCAGAAAGCGCTGGATCAGGGTGAGCAGATCAAGGCGGGGCTGCAACGCATAGCCGAGCGTTTTGACTGCATAGGTCAAATTCGCGGACCCGGTGCCATGGTGGCCATGGAGCTGGTGAAACAGCGCAATGCCGACCAGCCCGATCCCGACCTCACCAAACGTCTGGTGGCCGAGGCGGGCAAACGCGGTCTGGTCCTGCTCTCATGCGGGGTGCGCGCAAATGTCATCCGTTTTCTCGCCCCGCTGACCGCCCCGGCGGCAGTGATTGACGAAGGGATGCAAATCCTTGAAAAATCACTGGAGGCCGCGCTGGCCTGACCAGCAGGAAAGTAACCGCTAACCTGTGCAAAAAAATGCAGTTTTGCCCCCTTTTTTTCTTGTCAAGGGGGCCCTGCAAATGCACAATGCGCCGCCACTGCAAGGACCGGTATTACCACATCTCGCCGGTCCTTTTTTGTACAGTGAACAAACCCATAAACGAGGCCGGATCACCCCCGGAAAAGATAGCGAGATTGGCAGCAATCTCCCGACACCACATTCAGTGAGGAACAACATGGGGCATCTCAATGCTTTCCGACCGGCTCTGGCCGGTGCGCGCCACCCCGGCGCCCTTGATTCCCGGGCCTCTTTCCCGGTTTCGTTGATGGAGTGTGCCGCCCCGGCACCGCGTGAGGAACAGGCATGATGAACGCCCAACCGGTTGGTCTGAAAAAGACCCTGAAACTGTGGCAGGTCGTGGTCATGGGTCTTGCCTACCTCACCCCCATGGCAGTGTTCGACACCTTCGGCATCGTTACCGAGATCACCGAAGGTCATGTCCCTACCGCCTACCTGTTTGCCCTGATCGGCATGCTGTTCACCGCCCTGAGCTACGGCCATCTGGTGCGCAAGTTCCCGTCGGCAGGCTCTGCCTATACCTATGCCCAGAAGGTGTTCCACCCCTATGTCGGCTTTATGGTGGGCTGGACCTCCCTGCTCGACTATATGTTCATGCCGATGATCAACATGCTGCTAGCCAAGATCTATCTGCAGGCGCTCTTCCCGAACGTAGAGCCCTGGACCTATATCTTCGGTCTGGCGGCGGTGATGACCGCCCTCAACCTGCGCGGCATCAAGCTGGTGGCCAACTTCAACAGCGTCATCGTCATCATGCAGTTCAGCATCATCGCCGTCTTTATCGGCCTGATCGCCTGGGGCGTGCACAATGGCGAGGGGCTGGGCACTGTGGCCAGCAGCCGGCCCTTCTTCTCCGAGCAGATCAACATCTCGCCGCTGCTGATGGGGGCCTCGATCCTCTGTCTGTCGTTCCTCGGCTTTGATGCCATCAGCACCCTGTCGGAAGAGACCCCGGATGCGGATCGGGTGATCCCCCGCGCCATCGTGTTGACGGCGCTGATCGGCGGTGTGCTGTTTGTCACCACCTCCTACTTCCTGCAGCTCTTCTTCCCGGACATCTCACGCTTCCAGCATCCGGACGCGGTGCTGCCGGAGATCGCCCTCTATGTGGGCGGCAAGCTGTTCCAGGCGGTGGTGCTGGTCTGCACCACAGTAGCGGTCCTCGCCTCCGGGCTCGCCTCCCACGCCGGCGTATCGCGCCTGCTCTACGTGATGGGACGGGATCGCGCCCTGCCGAGCCGCTTCTTCTCCTATGTGCATCCGAAGTGGCAGACCCCGGCCTGCAATGTGCTGCTGGTCGGCCTGCTCGCCCTCTCCGCCGTTTCGTTCGATCTGGAGATGGCGCTGGCCCTGATCAACTTCGGCGCTCTGGTGGCCTTCACCTTCGTCAATCTGGCGGTGATTGCCCACTTCTATGTGAAGCTCGGTCGCAACAAGAGTCTCAAGGATCATCTGATCTATCTGCTGCTGCCGCTCTGTGGCGCCGCCTGTATCGGGGTGCTGTGGCTCAACCTTGAGCCCTCCTCCTTCGAGCTGGGGCTGATCTGGGCGGCGCTCGGTGCCATCTACCTCTTCCTGCGCCTGACGGTATTCCGCATTCCGCTGCGCACCAGCGAGGAGATGGCGCAATAAGCCACCCGCGCGGATAAAACGATAAAGGAGCCTGCGGGCTCCTTTGTTTTAACTCTGTCATGCTGATTGTTTAGCGCGTTGCTCTCCGTTTTAACGCTTTGCGCTTACTCTCCTTCACCGCGCTGGCGATCCCCTGATCTGCTGTATGTGATGCGGTTATGGCCGCCACCTTATTGGCAACTCCGCATGTTTTGCCATTGCGCTTTTTGCTGAAAATGTGACTGATTTCAAATCGGCACCCGCCACTATCGCCCTCCGTAACATGGCACTGACCAGGCAAACCATTTAATTTAGTCACTTTTGTGACTAAACATGCAGTCGTTATTTTCCCCCGCCAACCCCCTTATTCCCGCCAGCAACGCCTCCGGGAGGTTGGGCTACAGTCCGGGGGATGGCGGCAAATATGATCAGGATCAATCTTGAGGCGCAATGCGCCCTGCAGGGACAATCAGGACAAATTTCGCACAACAGAAAAATAGTGCTCCGCCCCCCTCTATGCCCCCGTAAAGAGGGGGGCGGCACGGGGTCGGCCACAGGGGGCGAGTGACCACTTACCTTCGCTGCGCTTATGCAAAAAAATGCGATATTGAGCCGATTATTGCTTGTCAAGGGGGAATCCCGAATGCACAATACGCCGCCAATAAAGGACCGATGTTCACTGCGACATCGGTTTTTGTATTTTGAAGAGCAGTGCAAACCCACCACAAGAGGCCGGAAACGTTCCGGAAGTGATACCCGAGATTGCCAACAATCTCCCGACGTTAATGAGGAAAAACATGGGGCGTTTCAATGCTTTCCTGCCGGCTAATACCGGTTTGCGCCTCCCCGGCGCCTTTGATCTGCAGGCCTGCGAATCCACCGCAATCCTGTACTCGTTGCAAGCACGTGCTGCGGCACTGATTGAGGAGAAAGCGTAATGGCATCTCAAGGCGCCAAGCTGCTCAAAACCCTGACCCTGACCCAAGTGATCGTCATGGGTTTGGCCTACCTGACCCCCATGGCTGTATTCGATACCTTCGCCATCGTCGGTGACATCACCGAAGGCCGGGTCGCCACTGCCTATCTGCTGGCCCTCGGCGGCATCCTGCTGACCGCCTTCAGCTACGGCCATCTGGTGCGCAAGTTCCCCTCTGCGGGCTCTGCCTATACCTACGCCCAGAAAGTATTCAACCCCTACATCGGTTTCATGGTCGGCTGGTCCTCCCTGCTCGACTACATGTTCATGCCGATGATCAACATCCTGCTGGCCAAGATCTACCTGACCGCCATGTTCCCGGGTGTCGAGCCCTGGGTCTTCATCTTCGGTCTGGTGACCGTGATGACCTTCCTCAACCTGCGTGGCATCAACCTGGTGGCCAACTTCAATGGCCTCATCGTGGTGATCCAGCTGGCCATCATCACCATCTTCATCGGCCTGATGGCATGGGGCATCTATCACGGCGAAGGCGCCGGCACCCTGATGAGCAGCCGTCCGTTCCACTTCGAGTCAGCACAGCTGGTGCCGCTCTTCACCGGCGCAACCATCCTCTGCTTCTCGTTCCTGGGCTTTGACGGCCTGAGCTCTCTCTCCGAAGAGACACCGAACGCCGGCAAGGTGATCCCCAAGGCTATCGTGCTGACGGCCCTTATCGGCGGCATCATCTTCGTGGTGGTCTCCTACTGCCTGCAGCTCTACTTCCCGAGCCTCTCCCGCTTCCAGCATCCGGATGCGGTACTGCCGGAGATCGCCCTCTATGTCGGCGGCACCTTCTTCCAGTCGGTAGTGCTGGTCTGCACCACGGTCGCGGTACTGGCCTCCGGCATGGCGGCTCACGCCGGTGTGTCGCGCATCCTCTACGTGATGGGTCGTGACCACATGATCCCGGAGCGGGTGTTTGGCTACATTCACCCGAAATACCGCACTCCGGCCATCAACGTGCTGATGGTTGGTGCACTGGCTCTCTCCGCCGTGTCGTTTGATCTGGATACCGCGCTGGCGCTGGTCAACTTCGGTGCGCTGGTAGCGTTCAGCTTCGTCAACCTGTCGGTGATCGGTCAGTTCTGGGTGCGCGAGAAGCGCAACAAGACCCTCAAGGATCACATCGTCTATCTGCTGATGCCGCTGCTCGGTGCCGCCACCATCGGCGCCCTCTGGATCAACCTGGAGCAGAGCTCCCTCGAACTTGGCCTGATCTGGGCTGGCCTCGGTGTGACCTATCTGTTCCTGCGTCTGGCGGTGTTCCGTATCCCGTTCCGCCAGTACGAAGAGGCGGCCGACGCCTGATCGCCTGCGGATAGCGCATAACAAAAGGGGAGCCATGGCTCCCCTTTTTGCTGCCGGTCTGTTGCCGGTCACACGGGCTTGGGCCCAGTCTGCTTACTGCTTATCCAGCACGGCGGTCGCAGCAGCCTTGAGCGGATCGCGAGCGATGGTCTTGGCATCCTGTTCCGCCTTGTGCAGCTGCTGGTTTGCCTTGTCCATCTTCTGCTGCATACCGTTACCGCTCTCCTTGAGGTCGGCGCGCTTCTCGCCCAGCAGGTCGGTGCGGCCTTTTTGCACCTCGGCTTTCACCTTCTCTTTCTCCTGCTTCACCAGCTTGCTGGTATCACAGTTGCCCTTGACCCCCAGAGTGGCATTCACCGCTTCGTTCTTGAGTGCCTTGTCGAGGTTGCAATCGGTTTTTAACAGGCTGGCCTGTGCCCCTGCCGAGAGCAGCCCCAGCGACAGAGAGAGGATCCATGCACGCATCATCTTTTTTACTCCTGCTTGCCAATAAAGGGGCGCAGTGTAGCGATCACGTCCCGGCTGGCAAGGCGGCAGTGCCTTCGCTCCCCCTTTTATCACCCCAGAGCCAACCGGCTCGGTCAGCGCTTGTCGCCGCAGCTCGTCGTCATAAAAACATCATCGAAATGTCACGTTGTCATATTTCTGTCATTAACCACTGATTAAATGCGCGGGTCATCAACAACCCAAGACGGCACGGCCGTCCCAAGAGGCTTTATGCAACAGAGTGACTCCCAACAGCAGCAGTCAGCGACCCGCGCCCTGTTCAACTGGATGAGTGTCATCGCCCTGGTTTACCTGATCCTGGTAGCCGTCGGCGCAGTCTCCCACGGTTTCAAAGGTTTCTCCGGCGGCGCCGAGGGCGCAGCCCAGATCTTCGCGTTTGCCAACAACCCCTTCGTCGCCCTGCTGCTCGGCATCCTGGCGACCGCGCTGGTGCAATCCTCCAGCACTGTGACCTCGGTCATCGTCGGTCTGGTTGCCGGCGGCCTGCCCATCGGCATGGCCATCCCCATGGTCATGGGTGCCAACCTCGGCACCACCATCACCAACACCATCGTGTCGCTGGGCCATGTCCGCGACCGCACCGAATTCCGCCGCGCCTTCGCCGCCGCCACCGTACACGACTTCTTCAACCTGCTGGCCGTGGTCATCTTCCTGCCGCTGGAGCTGATGTTCGGTCTGCTGCAACATAGCGCCGAATGGCTGGCCAACATGCTGGTGGGCTCTGCCAACATGTCGATGAAGGGCATGGATTTCATGAAGCCGCTGACCGCACCGGCCCAGCAACTGATCGACAGCGCCGTCGCCTTCCTGCCGGGCAAGGGTGCCGCCATCGCCACCATCGTCATCGGTATCCTGCTGATCCTGGCCAGCGTCACTTATCTGGGCAAAGTGCTGCAGAAGGTGCTGGTTGGCCGCGCCAAAGAGGTGCTGCACAAGGCACTGGGCCGTGGCCCGCTGAGCGGCATCACCTCAGGTGCGCTGGTGACCATCATGGTGCAGTCCTCCTCCACCACCACCAGCCTGATGATCCCGCTGGCCGGCGGCGGTGTATTCAGCACTCGCCAGCTCTACCCCTTCACTCTGGGCGCCAACATCGGTACCACCATCACCGCCCTGCTGGCTGCCACCGCCATCAGCGGAGCCGGTGCCCAGCTGGCCCTGACCATTGCGCTGGTCCACGTGTTGTTCAACGTCTTCGCCGTGGCGCTGATTTATGGCCTGCCGTTCCTGCGTGACCTGCCGGTGCGCGCCGCCGAAGGGCTGGCCCGGATTGGCAGCGAGAACAAGCTGCTGGCGCTTGGTTATGTGGCGGGACTCTTCTTCGCCCTGCCGGCCCTGATGATGGTCGTGGCCAAGTAAGCGCTGCCGCCATAACAAGGGGTGAGTCACCGACTCGCCCCTTTTTACGTCTGCGCCACCCTGCTTTGCCTGCCCGCTCACATCCTCCCGCCCTGTGGCTCGCCATGAGGGGCGGTGCGCGATAAGATGGCCCCTCATTGCACTCTTTGTCTTTCTTGGAATAGGAAAACCGATGAAATTCATACTGATCGCGCTGCTGGTTGCCGGTGTCGCCTACTACTTCTACTCCAGCAGCAATAACAAGAAGCTGGCCGAAGATAATGTTCGCAAGGGGGCCGAGTTCCTCGCCAGCAACAAGGAGAAACCGCTGGTGACCACCACCGCCTCCGGCCTGCAGTACGAAGTGCTGACTCCGGGTACCGGCACCGTTCACCCCACCGCCACCAGCAAGGTGAAGGTGCACTACGAGGGCAAGCTGCTGGACGGTACCGTCTTTGACAGCTCGGTCGCCCGTGGCGAACCCATCGAGTTTGGCCTCAACCAGGTGATCAAGGGGTGGACTGAAGGAGTTCAGCTGATGGTGGAAGGGGAGAAGACCCGCTTCTATATCCCGGCCAACCTCGCCTACGGTGACCGCGCAGCCGGCAAAATTCCGCCGGGATCCGTGCTGATCTTTGATGTGGAGCTGCTGGGTATCAAATAATCCCCTGTGGCGAAACCCCACGCCCGAGCTGATCTTCGACGTGGCGCTGCCGGGTATCCAGTCAACCGCAGCTCGGAGAGCGGCCGACCATCAGTCGGCCCTCTCTGTTTGGAATGAACTCTGGCCATCAGCGCCCACAAAAAACCGCCCGAAGGCGGTTTTTTGCAATCAGGCAGAGTCAGCCAACTTAGATGGACTGCTCTTCGCCACCCAGGGCGGCAAACAGGGCAGGAATGAACTGGGAGAGCTCGGCGGTCACCAGCGCGAAGTCGGCATCCAGACGGGCGGCCGGATCTTCGCTGGTCACGTCGTCGTTCTGCTCGCGCAGCTCTTCGCTGAACTTCAGGCGCTTGATGGAGAGATCATCCCCCAGCACGAAGCTGACGGTCTCGCCCCAGTTGAGGGCCAGCTTGGTCACCAGCTTGTCGTTGGCCAGATGGTTCTTGATTTCATCCGTCATCAGATCCTGCTGCTTGCAGCGGATGATGCCACCGTGCTCCATGGCACTGCGCAGCTCGGCTTCATCTTCCAGGGTGAAGGAGGCTGGCAGGTTGCCCTCGTTCAGCCACTCGGTCATGGTGATTTCGGGCGGGTTCTTGAGGGCCACCGGCACTACCGGCAGGGAGCCGATGGATTTGCGCAACAGTGCCAGCAGGTCATCCGCTTTCTTGGCAGAGCCCGCATCCACCACCATCAGGTTGTCGGCCGGATTGATCCAGGCGAAGGTCTGGCTGGTACGGCTGAAGGCGCGCGGCAGCAGGGTATGGAGGATCTCCTCTTTCAGCGCTTCCTTCTCTTTCTTCTTGAGGGCACGGCCCTGCTCAAACTCGATCGCCTCTACCTTCTCCGCCAGCATCTCCTTGACCACGGTACCGGGCAGCATCTTCTCCTCCTTGCGGGCGCAGATGAGGATATGGCCGGAGGCGCTGTGGGTCAGGGTTGAGCCGAATTTGCCAAGGGGCTTGACCCACCCGAACCGGGAGATGTCCTGACTGCCGCAAGGGGTGAAGGCACAGGCCTCCAGCTGGGTTTCCAGCTGCTCAACGGTCAGGTCGAAGGGGCGGGTAAAGCGATAAATCTGCAGGTTTTTAAACCACATGGCGTCCTCGGTCTCGATAGATTGTCCGGCGGGCATTGTACTAGAGAGGCGCTTTGTGATCAGCCAATCATTCTTGCTAAATAAAGGGCGATCGACTTCACAGGGTGCCATCCCGGTTACCGGAACTGTCATCAAGTTCCCCTAGACTGCGAAGGTGAAGTTGTTAACAAGGATGAAGATATGTTGCGGCCCAGTCGCCCCGAAGACATGGACGAGATCGTCGAAATCTGGTTGCTGGCCTCCCTGCAGGCCCACGATTTCGTCGATGCCTCCTGCTGGTGGCAGGCTCAGGAGGATCTGCGTACCCGCTACCTCGATCACGCCCATATCTGGGTGTTCGAGGAGCGCGGTGACCTGCTCGGATTTATGGCGCTGGTAGACAACTACCTCGCCGCCCTCTTTGTGCGCCCCGACAGACAGGGACGCGGGGTCGGCCATGCCCTCTTGCAGGAGGCGAAGCGTCAGGGTGCGTCGCTCCACGCCAGAGTCTTCGTGGAAAATTCCCAGGCGGTTCGCTTCTACCGTCGCCACGGCTTTGTCATCGAGGCAGAAGAGTCCGATCCCCTTACCGGCCACCCCCAGTACAAGATGTGCTGCGAACCCGCATGAACTGACGGCAGCCCCCTGTTTTACTTGAAAAAAGCATGGGGCATCCTCATCTTGTCACCATCGGGTGCCACCGGCACCATCCCTGGATCCGGGTTGCTTTCTCATGAAAATCCTCCATACCGCCGACTGGCATCTTGGCCATCAACTCCATGGTCACGACCGCCGTTTTGAACACGATGCCTTCCTCGACTGGCTGACCGACACCCTCAAGGCGCGCGAGATCGACGCGCTGCTGGTGGCGGGCGATCTGTTTGATACCGCCAATCCCCCCGCCAGCGCCTGGCAACAGCTCTACCGCTTTCTGGCGCGGCTGCGCGCCGAGCTGCCTCACCTCAACATGGTGCTGATCGGCGGCAACCACGACTCCCCCTCCAAGCTGGATGCCCCCCACGAGCTGCTGCGCGCCTTTGATCTGCATCTGGTGGGCAGCATCAGCCGCGACAGTGAGGGCAAGCTCGAGACCGACCGTCTGCTGGTACCGCTGCAAGACCGGGAGGGCAAGATTGCCGCCTGGTGCGCCGCCGTGCCGTTCCTGCGCAGCAGCGATCTGCGGGTGGAACAGTTGGCAGAGGGGCAGGACAGGCTGATCGAAGGGGTACGACAGGTCTATGCCGAGGTGTTGGCCGAAGGGCGCGCTCGCTGCGGGGAGGATCTGCCGCTCATCGCCATGGGCCACGCCTATCTGGCGGCGGGCCAACTCTCCGAGTTGTCGGAGCGGCGGGTGCTCGGCGGCAACCAGCACGCCCTGCCTGCCGAACTCTTTGCCGGTGCCGACTACACGGCGCTCGGTCACCTCCATCTGGCCCAGAGCCCGGCCGAGGGGGTGCACTACAGCGGCTCACCGCTGCCGCTATCGCTTGCCGAAGCCAACTACAACCATCAGGTGCTGGAAGTGACCTTTGCAGAGGGCAAGCTGGCCGGGCTGGAGCGGATCCCGGTGCCCCGCGCAGTGGAGATGATCCGTCTGCCCCAGTGCCCTCTCGACGACGCATTGAAAGCCATCGAGGCACTGACGCTCCCCCCTTGTCCACAAGAAGCACAGCCCTTCCTCGAAGTGCGGTTGCTGCTGCCCAAGCCAGAGGCCCGCATCCGCGAGCGAATCCTCGCTGCCATCGCCGACAAACCGGTGCGGCTGGCCCGTATCAGCACCCAGTATCAGGGTTCGGGCGAAGGACTGGCCGATGGTCGCGAGCGGCGCAGGCTCGATGAGCTCTCCCCCACCGAAGTTTTTCGCCTCTGCTATCAGCGCCAGTTTGAGGGGGAGCCCGAAGCCGAGCTGGTCGCCTCGTTTGAAGAGATCCTGGAGCAGGTGAAGGAGTCTAACCAATGAAAATCTTGTCTCTGTCAGGTGAGAATCTGGCCAGTCTGACCGGCGCCTTCACCATCGACTTTACCCGCGGGGCACTCGGCGCCGCGGGGCTGTTTGCCATCACCGGCAATACCGGCGCCGGCAAGAGCACCTTGCTCGACGCCATTTGTCTCGCCCTCTACGACGAGATGCCGCGCTTTATCGCCAATCGCAAGAACGTGGCCGAAGTAGGCCGCATGGATGACGAGGAGAAGCTCAAGGCCAACGACGTGCGCGGCATCCTCAGTCGCGGTCACGCCAGCGGCTTTGCCGAGGTGCAATTTCGTGGCTGCGATGGCCGCATCTGGCTGGCCCGCTGGGCGGTGCGCCGTGCCCGCAACCGCGCCGAAGGGCGCTTTCAGGCACAGGAGCGCACCCTGACCGATGTCGAGTCGGGTCAGGTTTTCTCCGGCAGCAAGCGGGATCTGCAGGATCGCATCGACGAGCTGGTGGGTCTCTCCTGGGAGCAGTTCCGCCGTGCGGTGATCCTGCCACAGGGGGAGTTTGCCGCCTTCCTCAAGTCGGACGCCAACGAGCGCTCCGCCCTGCTCGAACGGATGACCGGTACCGAACTTTACTCCGCCATCTCCATCCAGACCTATGAGCGGGCGCGGGAGGAGCAGCAGAAGCTGGCCGCCATCACTCAACGCCTCGGCGACGTGGCGCTGATGGACGAGGCGACCCGCGAACAGTGGGTAAGCCGGCAGGTGAGCCTCGCCACCACTCTCAAGCATGAGCAGCAACAGCAGCAGCTGATGCAGGATCTGCGTGACCTCAACGGTCGCATCGCCACCCAGCAGCAAGGTTGCAGTGAGGGTGAAGCTGCGCTGGAGGCCGCCATGCAGGCCCACGGCGCCGCCGCGCCCGAGCGAGAGGAGTTCGCCCGCGCCGAGCAGGCGCAAGTGGCCCGCGCCGATCACGACGAGCTGGCCCGCCTCACTCTTGAGGTGCAGCAGCAGGAGAAGGTGATCGCCGAGCTGGGGCCGGAGCTGGCCAAACTCGAGGAGCAGACCCAGCAGAGCGCCCTCACCGAACAGCAGCTGCTGGCCGAGAAAATTGCCGCCGAGCGGGAATGGGGCGCCCTGCAGCCCGAACTCAAGCGGGCACAGGAGCTGGACACCCGCATTCGGGAAAAGCAGCAGCTGTTGCAGAAGATCCAGCAGGAGGGAACCCAGGAGCGGGAAGTGCAGCTCACCCTCGAGCAGGGGTGGCGCGAACAGAGTCAGCAGGTGGAACAGCTCAGGCGCCAGCACCAGCAGTGGAGCCTCTGGCTGGAAGAGAACAAGGAGCTGGCACCGGTCGCCCGCCAGTGGCAGCCCCTGCTCACTGCCATGCAGGATTGGGCCGAGGATGCCGACAAGCTGCAGCAACTGCTCACCCTGCGCGACCACAAGCTGCGCGCTCTGCAGCAGCTGCAACGCCAGCTGGAACAGGGCCAGCAGGAGCGCGACTACTGGCAGCGCGAGCAGGAGCGGCTGCAGCAGCAACAGAACGAGCTGCAGGAGCAGCAGTGGGAGAGCCGCCTCGCCAAAGCGCAGGAGCAGTGGCAGCAACAGACCGAACAGCTGGGCCAGCTGCGCCAGCTGCTGGAGCTGGCCGACTATGGCCGCAATCACGGCGAGCAGCATACCCGCTTGCAACAGGAGATTGCCCAGCTGGAGCAGGCGCTTAGCAAACTCGCCACCCTTGGCGACGAGCTGGCGCCAGCCCGCGAGCGGCTCGCCCTGCAGCGGGACGAGGCGCGCCACGCGCTGGAGCAGTCCCGGGCGGTGGCCACGTTCGAGCAGTATCGCCATATCCTTAGCGATGGCACCCCCTGCCCGCTCTGTGGCGCCGAGGAGCACCCCTACAGCCAGAGCCAGCCGCAGGTGGCGGGTATTCTCGGTCAACTGGCGGAGCGGGCCCGCAGCCTGGAGCTGGAATGGGAGCGGCTCAACCACCAATACATTCAGTGCGAGAGCGAGCGTCAGGAGCTGGCTCGCCAGCTGGCAGTGCGCCAGCAGCACCTGCCGGAGCTGGAAGCGCGCGCCGAGCAGCTGACCCAGCGCTGGCTGCAGCTGGGAGGCGATACCCTGCTGGGCCATCCGCTGCCGCTGCGCCAGAGCCCCATCGAGTGGAACGAACTGATGAGCACCCTGCTCGGCCATGGCCAGACGCTGGAGCAGGGGCTGGCCCAGAGCCAGCAGCTGCTGCGTCAGGCCCAGCTAGGCCAGCAGCAGTTGCAGGGAGTGCGTCAGCAGCTGAGCCAGCTGGGCACCCAGCACCAGCAATTCGAGCAGCAGTGGCAGGAGGCCGACCGCCATCGCATCGCGCTGGAAGGGGAAGTGAAGGCGATGGGCGAGCAGGAAGCGACCCTGCGCCAGCGCATCGAACAGGGGGGCAACCGTCTCGATGAACAGATGGCTGGCCAACCCTGGCGCCAGTGGCTCGGCAGCCAGCAGTGGCGCGAGTGGCAGCGGGCCTGCGAGGCCTGGCTGCACGGCCAGAGCGAGTGGGAGCGGCTGGCCAGCGAGATCGCCAGTCTCACCCCGGCCCTGAGCGCGCAGGAAGCACGTCTGCAGACCCAGCGCGAACTGCTGCACAAGCTGGAGCGAGACTACAAGGAGCACGAGCAGCAGCGGCAGGGACTGCTCACCAGCCGCGCCGCCTGTCTGGGTGGCGAGGAGATCGCACTGGTCGAGAACCGCTGGCAGCAACGACTGCAGCAGCTCGCCAGCGAACTGGAGGCGATGCAACAGAGCGCCCGCACCCTGCGCGAGCGGCAGACCGAGCTCAAGACCCGCCTCAGCCATGTGGAGCAGGAGAAGCAGGTGAGCAGCCGCCGCAAACGGGAGGTGCTGGGCCGCTGGGCTGCCCACGCCAGTACCCTCGGCATCGCCGAATATGACCTGCGCCGCCTGCTTGCCATCAGCCCCGATGAACTCAAGGCGCGCCGCGCCGCCTTGCAAGGGCTGGAGGATGCGGTTGGCGAGGCGCGCACCCGCCTTGCCGAGCGGCAGCGGGCACTGGCGCTGGAGGAGAGCAAGCGGGAACGCTATCGCGAACATCACCCCGAGCTGGCCGCCCTGCCGCAGGAGGAGCTGCTGCTGCGGCTCACGGCGCTGGAAACCCACTGCCGCGAGCTCGACGAGCAACTGTTCGAGTGCAAGAGCACGCTGGCGCAGGCCGAAGCGGCCGCCCTCAAGGCGGGCAGCCTGCAACAGGAGCTGGCCGCCCAGCAGGCGGTGGCCGACCACTGGCAGCAGCTGTGCGATCTGATCGGGCAGGCCAACGGCGCCAAGTTCCGCACCTTTGCCCAGAGCCTCACCCTCGAGCGCCTGTTGCTGGAGGCCAACGCCCAGCTCGCCGAGCTCTCGCCCCGCTACCGGCTGGAGCGGGTGCCCGGCACCGATCTGGCGCTGCAGGTGGTGGATCTCGATATGGGGGACGAGGTGCGCTCGGTGGACTCCCTCTCCGGCGGCGAGAGTTTTCTGGTGTCGCTGGCGCTGGCGCTGGCCCTCTCCAGCCTCTCGTCGCGGCAGACCCAGGTCGAGTCGCTGTTTATCGATGAAGGGTTCGGCACCCTGGATCCGGACAGCCTGGATCTGGCGCTCGCCAGCCTCGACTCCCTGCAGGCCGCCGGCCGCCAGATCGGGGTTATCTCCCACGTCCAGACCCTGGTGGAACGGATTGGCGTCCAAGTCAGGGTTGAAGCCCTCGGTGGCGGCGAGAGTCGGGTAATCGTCCCCTGACCATAGCCAATCCCCAAAACGACAAGAGCCCGCCAATTGGCGGGCTCTTGCTTGCACGGCGCTCGTTAATCGAAGCGGTAAGCCCCCATGTAGAGGCTGCCGCCATCCCAGCTCTCGTGCAGCAGGGTCGGTGCTTTGCCCTGCGCGGCTCCCAGCGCCACAAAGAGCGGGCGCAGGTGATCGTCATGGGGGTGGGACTCCACCGCTCCGGGGGCCAACCGACGATAGTCGAGCAGCGCCTCCCGTTCCCCTGCCGCCATCGCCCCTTCCAGCCAGTCGACAAACTGGCTCGCCCAGCGCGGCACCGGCGACCCCTCGGGCCCCAAGGCCCGCAGGTTATGGGTGATAGCGCCGGAGGCGAGGATACCAATCCCCTGACTGCGCAATTCGGCAAGTGCCTCCCCCAGCTGCCAGAGCTGGCTCGGGGTGAAGCTGGCAGGGATGGAGATCTGCACCAGCGGGATCTCGCTGTCCGGGTCGATCAGGGAGAGCGGCGACCAGACCCCGTGGTCCAGCTCGCGCCGCACCGGGGTGGCTGCCAGACCCGCCAGCGTCAGCTGATCGCCCACCGCCTGCTGTAACCATTCAGGGCTGCTGGCTGGCCAGCGCATCCGGTAGAGCGGCTCGGGGAAGCCATAGAAGTCGTACATCAGCGCCGGTTTGGGTTCGACGTTGATCTGCAGCTCGCGACTGAACCAGTGAGCGGAGATGACCACCAATCCCTTGAGCTCCCCCAGCCGCAGGGTGCTCAGAAATCGGGTGGCAGGTTGATCACGCAACACCAGATCCGGTGCGCCGTGGGAGATAAACCAGACAGGGGCGAGGGACATAACAGTGACTCCAGCAAGGGTTTGGATGGCGATTTTTGCCGCAAGGCAACGCCGCTGAACTCATTATCAGCCCGCCTAAACAGGTTAACAATCAGGCTAAATGGATAAGCACTATCAACCTATTTTTGATAATCAGATGACCATCACCACCACTGTCAAAAGAGGGCAGCCCGACTGGTTAGCCCGCTTTGCGGCTCCGCCTGCAACCTGATGACCGTTCAATGACCCTCGCTGGCAAGGGCTATGCGGGTCGCCGCCCTCTGCGCCTGCCACTCCTGTAACAGCAGTCGCTCTGCGGCCACCTCTGCCGAGACCGGAGCAGCACCTTCGGCCGAGTGGTTGCCGGTAAAAGCTGAGCGCCAGTGGTGATTGCCCGGCCAGCTGGCGTCAGGCATGGCATGGGCCAGCAGCAGTGCCCCCGCCAGTAAAAGCAGCACCGGGCCACCCCATGGGCTGTTTTCCATCTATTTCCCCTTCACAAGCGCGCCAATGGGCTAACATCTTTGCGCAAGCTGGTGACAAGACGGTGACAGTGAGCAGGTGGTCATTTTACAACATCTGAACCTTCTCTCCGCCAATAAGACACAGATGGCAACATTTGTCGTCAATCAGCTCAGACCAGTGGATGCATGCTCTAAAAAGTGACCAACAGGAAAACGTTATCCCTGAAAAGAAAACGTTATCTGGTCAAAACGTTGTTTCTGGATCATAAAAAGAATCCAAAAACTGGTGTATATTGCTCGGCGGAAACTCCTTAACCATGAAGACTGACATGAAAAAGACCAAAATCGTCTGCACCATCGGTCCCAAGACCGAATCCAAAGAAATGCTGGCAAAAATGCTGGACGCCGGCATGAACGTCATGCGCCTGAACTTCTCTCACGGTGATTACGAAGAGCACGGCACCCGTATCCGCAACCTGCGCGAAGTGATGGCCGAGACCGGCAAGCGCGCAGCTATCCTGCTGGATACCAAGGGTCCGGAAATCCGTACCATGAAGCTGGAAGGTGGCAATGACGTAGCACTGGTTGCTGGCCAGACCTTCACCTTCACCACCGACCAGACCGTGGTTGGCAACAAAGACAAAGTGGCCGTGACCTATGCAGGTTTCGCCAACGATCTGCGCGTCGGCAACCGCATCCTGGTTGACGACGGCCTGATCGGTCTGGACGTCATCGAAATCACCGAGCGCGAAGTTGTTTGTAAAGTACTGAACAACGGCGATCTGGGCGAGAACAAGGGCGTCAACCTGCCGGGCGTCTCCATCAAGCTGCCGGCCCTGGCCGAGAAAGACAAGCGCGACCTGATCTTCGGTTGCGAGCAGAGCGTTGATTTCGTTGCTGCTTCCTTCATCCGCAAGAAAGAAGACGTACTGGAAATCCGTGAGCACCTGAAAGCCCACGGTGGCGAGAACATCCAGATCATCTCCAAGATCGAAAACCAGGAAGGTCTGGACAACTTCGACGAGATCCTGGCTGTTTCCGACGGCATCATGGTTGCTCGTGGCGACATGGGTGTAGAGATCCCGGTTGAAGAGGTTATCTTCGCCCAGAAGATGATCATCGCCAAGTGCAACAAGGCCCGCAAAGTGGTTATCACCGCCACCCAGATGCTGGACTCCATGATCAAGAACCCGCGTCCGACCCGCGCCGAAGCCGGCGACGTGGCCAACGCCATCCTGGACGGTACCGACGCAGTCATGCTGTCCGGTGAGTCCGCCAAGGGTAAGTACCCGCTGGAAGCCGTGACCATCATGGCCACCATCTGCGAGCGTACCGATGCCGTGATGCCGTCCAACCTGTCTGCTTCTAACGACAGCAACAAGCTGCGCATCACCGAAGCCGTATGTAAAGGTGCGGTAGAGACCTCCGAGAAGCTGGATGCCCCGCTGATCGTGGTTGCCACCGAAGGCGGCAAGTCTGCCAAGGCTATCCGCAAGTACTTCCCGAAAGCTTGGATCCTGGCGATCACCACCAACAAGAAGACCGCTGCCCAGCTGGTTCTGACCAAGGGTGTGGTTGCTCACGTGGTTGACAGCATCGCCTCTACCGACGATTTCTATCGCATCGGTAAAGAAGCCGCGCTGGAAATCGGCATGGGCCAGAAAGGTGACGTGGTTGTGATGGTCTCCGGTGCTCTGGTACCGAGCGGCACCACCAACACCGCTTCTGTTCACGTTCTTTAATCGGAACTGAACAAGCTGAAAACGGCGCCTGCGGGCGCCGTTTTTTTTATCCCTCCCCCCTGCTTCGCAAAGAGTGCCGGTGTTAGAATCCCCGCGGATTTAATCTAGGTGGGAAATTTCCCAATTACCGCGCAATAACCCGGAAGTTATATGCAATCAACACCCTTCAAGAGAGCATCGGCCATCCTGTTGCCGCTGCTCTGCCTACTCGTCAGCCTCTGCGGTGCCCCGCAAGCCATGGCGCAGGATGTTCCATCCCGCGCATCCGTCCAGCGGGCGCTGGACAATCTGGGCAAATCCGAGACCCTGACCGTCAGCCAGCAGGCCGACCAGAAGTTTCTGACTGAAACCCTCACCCTGCTCGACAGCATCGACAAGGAGGAGGCGAAAGCCAAGGCGCAGGCCCAGCGCATTCGCAATCTGCCGGGTGAGCTGCGCGACATCAGCGCCAAGCTCAACGACCTGACCCAGGGCAAGAGCCCGGAGCAGATCAAGAGCGAATACGCCAGCATGAGTCTGGCCGAGCTCGACAACCGCCAGCCCGATGTGCTGGCCAACATGCAGGCCGCCCAGGAGGCGCTCGGCGCCATCGGCAGCCAGCTCACCAACCTGCAGACCCTGCCGGAGCGCGCCCAGAGCAGCATGAGCCGCGCCTATCAACGCAGTCAGGAGATCCGCAGCCGCCTCAATGCCGGCGAGAGCGTCAGCAGCGCCGAGAAGATGAAGCTCAACACCGAGCTGGCACTGCTCGATCTGCAACTTTCCCAGCTGCAAAAGGATCTGGACAACCGTACCAGCATGCAGGATCTGGCGGTCAAACAGCGCGACTACCAGAATGCTCGCCTCACCAGTGAAGAGCAGAAGCTGCAACTGCTGCAGGAGCAGAGCAGCGCCAAGCGCCTCGGCGACACCGAGAAGACCGCTGAACAGACCGGCGAGCTGGTAGCGACCGAAGACAGCCCGCTGGTACAAAAAGAGCAGGTTCTCAACCACCAGCTCAGCCAGCAACTCATCAGCGCCACCACCAACCTCAACTCGCTGGTACAGAAAAACCTGCAGGCCAAGAGCTGGCTGGAGCGCGGCACCCAGACCGAGCGCAACCTCAACGAACAGGTGCAGATGCTTAAGGGCAATCTGCTGCTGTCACGCATCCTCTATCAGCTCTATCAACAGCTGGAAGCGGCGCCCACCATCGCCGTGAAAAACCTGGAAGAGCAGATCGCCGATCTGCATCTGGCCCAGTTCGAGCTGAGTCAGCAGCGTGACCAGCTGTTCCAGAAGAACCTCTATCTGGACAACCTGATCGCGAGCAGCAAAGAGCCGGTCAGCGAGGAAGACAAGGAGAGCCTGGCCAAGCTCATCGATACCCGCATCAACCTGCTCGATCAGCTCAACCGCCAGCTCGACAGCCAGCTCACCAACGCCATCAGCCTGCAGCTGACCCAGCAGCAGCTGGCGCGGGTCTATGCCTCTATCGAATTTACCCTGCAACAACACATCTTCTGGGTAAGCAGCAACAAACCGATCGACTTCAAATGGTTTATCAGCTGGCCCGCCCAGGCCTACAAACAGGCCTCCGACTGGGTGCTGAAACCGGACTGGAGCCAGTGGCGCGAAGAGCTGCTGGGGATCTCCCTGCTCGCCTTCCCGCTGCTGCTGATCGGCGGCCTGCTGATGTGGAAGCGTCCGGCACTGGCCGAACGCCAGAAAAAGATTGCCAAGGATCTGGGCCGCTTCCGTCAGGACAGCCAGTGGCACACCCCGCGCGCACTCTTCTTTACCCTGTTGCAGCGCCTGCCGGGCAGCCTGTTCATTCTGGCGGGCGGCCTGCTGCTCACCTACTGTGGTCTGCTGAGCCCCAAGCTCATTTTCCAGATCACTCTGAACCTGGCCCTCAGCTATCTGGTCTTCAGCATCTACATGGCGGTGATGCGCCCGGGCGGACTCGGTGAATCCCACTTCCGCATCCCGCGCGCCGAGTTGCAGGCCAAGCGCAACAGCATGCGCTACCTCTGGTTGCCGCTGCTGCCCCTTATCATGCTGTCGACCAAGGCGGTGGTAGAACCCTCCTCCCTGGGCAATGACGTGATCGGTCAGGCTCTCACTCTGATCCTGCTGGCGCTGGCCGCCTATCTGGTGTTCCCCATCTCCCGCGCCCGCATCAAGGGCGAGGCGAGCATGGCCCAGACCATGACTGCCATTGCGCTGGCACTGGCCCCGGTGGCGCTGATCGTGCTGGCGGTACTCGGCTACTACTACACCGCACTGAAGCTGACCGGTCGCCTGATCGAATCCTTCTATCTGCTGATCATCTGGAGTCTGGTCTACCGCACCGCCCTGCGCGGGCTGGAGCTGGCGGCCCGTCGTCTCGCCTACCGCCGCGCGGTGGCCAAACGTGAGCACAAATCTTCGGAAGATGCGGAAGGTGGCGAGTCCATCGAAGAGCAACCGATGGATCTGGAGGATGTCAGCCAGCAGTCCCTGCGTCTGACTCGCACCGTACTGCTGCTGATCTTCGGCGTCGCCTTCTACTGGCTCTGGTCCGATCTGGTCGCGGTATTCTCCTACCTCGACAGCATGGTGCTGTGGCACCGCACTGAAGGCACCGGTGCCAATGCCGTGCTCTTCCCCATCAGCCTGAGTGACGTGCTGATCGGCCTCCTGATGCTCGGCGGCGCCTGGTCGCTGGCCCGCAACCTGCCGGGCTTGCTGGAGGTGCTGGTGCTCTCCAAGCTCAATCTGGCTCAGGGGACGGCCTACGCCATCACCACCATGCTCAACTACGTACTGATCGGCTTCGGCTCCCTGACCGCCCTCTCCATGATGGGCGTGCAGTGGGACAAGCTGCAGTGGGTAGCGGGTGGTCTGTCAGTCGGTATCGGTTTTGGCATGAAGGAGATCCTCTCCAACTTCGTCTCCGGCATCATCATCCTGTTCGAGCGTCCGGTACGGATCGGTGACACCGTCACCATCGGCTCCTTCTCCGGTACCGTCTCGCGGATCCGCATTCGCGCCACCACCCTGACCGACTTCGACCGCAAGGAAGTGATCATCCCCAACCAGCAGCTGATGACCGAGCGTCTGATCAACTGGTCGCTGAGTGACACCGTGACCCGGGTGATCGTGCGGGTGGGCGTGGCCTACGGTTCCGATCTGGAGCTGACCCGCACCCTGCTCAAACAGGCGGCGGACGAGAACAGCCGCGTGCTGAAAGACCCGGCGCCCATCGTTTACTTCCTCACCTTCGGTGCCAGCACCCTGGATCACGAGCTGCGCTTCTTCGTGAGCGAGCTGGGGGATCGCAACCCGGCGGTGGACGAGTTGAACCGCAAGATCGACCAGCTGTTCCGCGAGAACGGCATCGAGATCGCCTTCAACCAGATGGATGTCTACATCAAAAACATGTCTGATGGTTCAGAGCAGGCTGTAGAAGTATCAAAACCTGAAAAATCTGATACTTAGAGCCATATTTAACTAAGCAATACCATCAGATACTAAAAATTGTGTGACCCCAAGTGTGACCCTAATTAGAATGGGGTCGCACTTTTTTTTGCTTACGAAAAACTTTAGGGTCACACAGGGGGCATTATGGCGCCAAGAAAGCAGGCTGAAATCACCTTCAAGGCACTCATGCGGGAAGGTGAACAGGGGGCGCGTTTTGATAACCGGTCAGTGTGTGACAACCTCGCACTCTGCTGGCCAGCCAACTATAAGCGCCCGTTCTGGCGGTTGCGGTATCGCTTCGGCGGCAAGCAACGCAAGATGCTGATCGGTCATGTCGATAACATGGCGCTCAAGCAAGCCATGGACGAGGCGAAGCGGTTGATGGCCATGGTCACCCTTGGTACTGATGTAGCCAGCGAGAAACAGGAGCGCAAGCGCGAATCCATCGCTCGGCATACAGCCATCGCAAACCGTGTCACGGTGGCTTCCCTGGCTGATGAGTTCCTTTCCAGACAGGTCGAAGGGCGCCGCAAGGATGCTCACGTGATCCGGCAGCGATTCGAGAAGGACATCATCGCCAGTCTGGGCAAGCTGGGGCCAGAGGATGTCAAACCAAGGCATATTGATGCACTCCTGCAATCTATTCTCGACCGGGGTAGCCCGACCATGGCCAACAACATCCTTGGCTGGCTCAAGCGACTGTTCGACTACGCCATCAAACGGCACATCGTAGAGAGCAACCCAGCCTCCGCCTTTACCCTGGCTGATGCCGGTGGCCAACTGAAAAGCCGGGAATTTTATCTGACTAGGGAAAAGTTGGCGGAGGTGCTGGGGGCGATCCCTACCTGCAGGGGGTTTAGCCGTAGTTGCGATCTGGCCTTTCGCCTGCTGCTGCTACTGGGTGGCCGAAAGATGGAGCTGCTTTCTGCCACCTGGGACGAGTTCGACTTGCAGCAGCAGACCTGGACACTGCAGCCAGAACGGGCCAAGACCGGCCGTGGCATCGTGATCCCTTTGCCAGAGCAAGCCATCATCTGGCTTAAAGAGGCCAAGTATCTTGGGTGTGGCAGTGACTACGTGTTCCCCGCCATCTCAAGGCAGACCAAGCCACATATGGGGCAAACCACCCTGAATGCCGCCATCCAGAAGCTACGGGCCAAGGTTGATGGGATCGAGCAACTTAACGTGCATGCTCTGCGCCATACCGCCAGAACGCACCTGGCCGCGCTCGGGGTGCAGCAGGAGGTAGCGGAACTGATCCTGAACCATACCCTCAAGTCACAGGGCATTGTGGCGGTCTACAACCATCACGACTTCTTTGACGAGCGCAAAGCAGCACTTACAAAATGGGCTGACCTAATCACATCCCTCTTAGATCATCAGTAAATAAACCTTTATATTCATAAACTTAATCAACAAGCATGCCAGCACAGCGCCACGACCAATTCCAATCTGGCATGCTAAATTGAATTTATATTCCAAAAATTCATAAAAAAAATTTCACCCAGATGCCCCGACTAAAAAAAATCATATAGCGCCATATTGAGCCATATTGCTCTATTGACACGTTTTAAAATTCAATTTTATTGACTTTTTTTGCATGAAAAACAAGGCAAAACAGCAATGTCACGTCTTGGCTTATATTGGTTATCTTGGTCTCAGGCAGTAATATCTGCCTCAAGCAATACGATTGCCGCTACTACTAAAACTATTTAAAGGGCCTGCTTATGCCAGAGCAAAACATTCGCTTATTGCGGATAAAGGATGTTATTTCAAAGGTTGGATTATCAAAGCCAACCATTTATTTAAGAATGAAAGAAGGTACATTCCCCCGCCCTGTTTCTATCGGTCCAAAATCGGTGGCATGGGTGGAGCATGAAATTAATGATTGGCTGACAGCCAAAATATCAGAGCGAACAACAAGAAGTAATCATTAAGGGGGGAATATGTGCGCGTAGTTTGTAACCAGTGCCAAAGCCTTGGCCGAGTGACAAAATCCAATCACCTTTCCGAGAACGTCACCGACCTGTATTGCGAATGCACCGTGTGCTGCCATGCTTGGGTTTCAACCCTTGCATACAAGCATACTCTTAGGCCATCCACTGATAAGGCCAGCACCGTCGTCATTGACCTTATCAATGCATTGTCGCCCAGTGCACGGCAAAGCATTCTGGACGAAATAAACAAGAGCAATAAATAAAACGCAGAGAATAAGTTACGCTTTAGACCACTAATTAAATAAAGAGTGAATATGACCGCATCAACTTTAAAAACAGGATGGGTGTGCATCGGCACATCTGGAAAAACTGTAGACGGCAGAGAGATAAAGCCGGAATGGTTAACTCAGATGGCTGAATCATACGACCCCGAATATTACACCGCTTGTTTGTGGCCAGACCATAAACGAGTTACACCACTCGGACATATCGAGGCATTAAAAACACAGCATGAGGGCAACGTTATTAAGCTATTTGCCATCCTGAACCCCTCTCTTGCATTAATCGAACTGAATAAAACTGGCCGTTATGCATTCTGCTCTATTGAGCCGAAAGAGAATTTCGCAGGGAAAGGCCTTTGGTACCTAGGGGCGCTCGGGGTCACCGATGAGCCAGCGAGTACCGGTACTACCCACATGAAATTCAGCAATAGCCAGACCGTTATTGGTCAATCCCAACTTTGGGCCAACACCACAGGGAACAGCGACATGAATAAGAACAAACCGACCCTCTCAGAGCTCTTAGCCAACATGAGTATGAGCTTTGCTCCTGGCAAGCAATCCACCTTCGGCAACCTTGACCCAAGCGCCAGCGGGGCCTTGCGTTCAGCCATCGTGCAAGCGACGCCCTTTCTTGAGTTGTTGACGTTCCTGGACGTGAGCGATCCCCATTCACCACTGTTCGACCCTATCAAGTCTGGACTACGCACAGGTCGCAAGGAACGCAGTCGTTTCTTGGTGCCAGCAAACCCCAGTACCCGCAACCCCACGTTCAAAGATGTGGACAGCAGTGTGATCTGGACGTGGCGACAGCTGAGCCAAATGTTGGAGGGGATGACTCAGGAACAGGCTAACCAAGTGCTTGAATCATTGGCACTGGCTGCATTTGGTGATGACCTTCTGCGAGTCGGTTTTCATGGCAAATACGCTGCCGCCAGCACCGACCCTGTAGCTAACCCAAATGGTGAAGATGTGATGCCAGGGTGGCATGCCTTGGCCAAGGCCGCTGACGAGGATGGTCTGCGAGTGCTGCGTGATGCCGTGACCTTCGACACCCGGAACGGTGGCAATTATGCCGACCTCGATACGATGGCCTATGAGCTGGTCGCCAAACTGCCCGAAGGATACCGCAACGATCCGCGCTTGCGCGTACTGGTCGGTGGTGACCTGCTGCGTGCACACAAGCAAGCCTATCTGCAACCAGGGCAAGTCCGCAGCAAAGAGCAACAACTGAAAATTGCCGACATGCCGGTACTGTCACACCAGCATATGACCGGCACCTTGCTGGCCGTCACCTTTGCCGAAAATCTGCAAATCATCAGCGTAAACAACACCCATCGTCTTAGCGCTGACAGCCTTGATGACCTGGCCAGTTGGGGCGTTCGTTACTACCGGGCACAGTCCTATGCGCTGGGTGACGACACCGCATATGCCGCCTTCGACAACATCACTATCACCACCCATCAGGAGTAACCCATGAAGCAAACAACAAAGCGCCAGGGAGCCAAGGAAGTAACCGCCAGCTATCTGGATCAACGGATTGCCCAGTTCCGTGCTGAGCACGACAAGATGATGGCGATTGATAACGAGCTTCAGGCACTGCGTGAGCAGCGCAAGAACCTGACAGAGCGCATCCAGCAGGCCACTGATCGCCGGGAAGCTCTTCGCCAAGAGCGGGTTAACCAGTTGGTTCACGGTGAACCGGATCTTGAGTCATCTGATGAGTATCGTGAACTGGGTGAACTGATCGAAGCGGCGCAGGCAGCCATCAGCCAATCGGAGCTGCAGGAAAAACAGCTGATCCTGCCGCTGGATGATGCTCATAAGGCGGTCTCAATGAGCAGAGCATTCGTCGTCGGCAGCTATGCCAAGGAACTCGAGGACGAATTACCGGCCATCATCAAGGCACTCAAGCCAAAACTGGCAGACTTGGCGGCTATCACCCATGCCAAGGCGTGCACCACGGACCGGCAGGCCGCGCTGGGTTGGGCACGTGCCGAACTGCTCAAAGCACTGGATCAGGCCATGGTAAATCACCAAGTATCGGCGGAGGAGAATCAATCCGCCGCCTATCAGGCACTGACCATGCCGACTATTCCACGCTCTTCTGACCTGCTGACACAGTGTGACAGCCCGGGCAAACGCCAACGCTTGATGAAGGAACTGAATGCCTAAGAAAAATGGGAGCCTGCCAGGGCTCCCATTCGTTGCGTTCATCCCTCATCACCACACCCTATTCCAGCGCGAGATTGAACAATATGCAGTCTATCAAAGACCAAGATCCGCCCAAAGCACTGTTAACCAGACGCATAAGCTTGCTTGAGACTGATCGAGACGGTAAGATCTTTCCTGTTACCACCTTAAGCAAGTGGTTACATAGCTGGCGGATTAAGCACCCGCAAGCAGAGATCACACAGAGACAATCAGCCCTCATTTCCCGAAACTTCGGCCACTGCGCCGGGGATCTATCCAGTTTCGGGGCATGGGTCGGGAGCCAAAGAAAACGCCCCGGCTGCGCCTTTTCTGTGTGGCGCTGCTTTGCGGCTACCCGATCCGCCTCTGTTAAATACACAGAGGTTTTACCCCATGATTTATACCTTCTTGATCACCCCGAGCGTCTGCCGCCTGGCAGACCTGCGCCGTATCCGCACCATTTCCGCATTTGGCCAGAACGAAGCCCAAGCGCGCGCCGCACTGGCCGGTTTGCCACTGGTGTTTATGTCCCGCACTCCGCGCAAAGGGGGTGCAGTATGAACTCCCACATCAAAACCAAACTGGCCCATGTCGATGCTCTGACCAGCGCGTTACACCACACCTGCTTTCGCAATGTTGAGCTGCTGGATAGCCAGTTGCTGATCGATCTGCTGAACCCACTGGCCGACCTGCTCGATCAGCTCGAAGAGATGTGCGCAGGCACCGAACTGGCCGCGATGACCCAGCGCAACAGCAGATACCTTGCCGCCATGCTCAAAGTGATAGCCGGTAACCAGTCCATGGTTGAGCCCTGCATGATGGCCGACCTGCTTATCCCGATCATGACCAGCCTGGATGCCGTAGAGGTGCAGATTCGTCAGGTCAACGTCATGGGCACGGGAGCCAGACAGGAGCTGCACTCATGATCTATTTAGCATGGACAAAGTGCCCTGCGCCCACTGATGCCGTGCGCGAGGATTCCCCCTCCATCGAGAGCGGCATTCTGAAAGTCTTGGCAAGCAATAAGGAGCTCGGCTTTCTGAGTGTGTTTGACAGCGATGAAGAGCGGGCAAAGTTCATTGAGCAAATGCAAGGCAACTCAATCGCGGTAACACCTGATCAAGCCCGCCATTTGATGGGGTTAGGTAAACAGGATTTCAAAACCCTGGTTGTTTTTCTGCAAGGGGGTGATCAGTGAGTCAGTCGATGACATTGGTTTCTGATGTGGCTGCCGCAGCTTGTGGCCGCTGGCCAGCGCTGTTGGCTGAGGTGGGGATTGATATCCCGGGCAGAGGTAAACACGGCCCCTGCCCTGCCTGTGGTGGCAAAGACCGCTTTCGGATGGATGACAAGGAGGGGCGTGGCACCTTCATCTGCAGTCAGTGTGGGGCTGGTGATGGGCTTGATCTGGTGGCGAAGACCATCAGGAAGCCGCTCAAAGAGGCGGCCGAGTTGCTCGCCCCCCTGGTTGGTTTGTCTGGTGAAGGGCTAGACCCTGCTGAGCGGGAACGAATTCACCGGCTGTTACAGGACAAAGCCGAGCAAGAGCGCAAGCGAGTCGAACAACAGCGCAAGAAGGCAGCCCGCCGTGCTGCAGACATCATGCAAGACTGTCAGCAAGGGGCCAGCCCCTACCTTGAAGGAAAAGGGCTGCAGGGTGTTCAGGTCAACGTATCCCAGCACGTGATCGCTGTGGGGGAGATGACCTTTGCACCTGGTTCCTTGGTGGTGCCGCTTTATGCCGACTTTGGTGGACAGCTGGTGAACGTTCAGCTGATCGACGACCAGGGCAGCAAAAGCTATCTGGCGGGCGGGCAAAAGGCCGGGGCATGCCACCGGATCCCGGGCAATGCTCTGGTGGCAATATGCGAAGGCTACGCCACCGGCTTGAGCATTCATCAGGCAACCGGAGCAACCGTCTACTGTGCCATGGATGCGGGTAATCTGCTGGCCGTCGCCAACATGGTTCGGGGAGCCGATAACCCACTGCAGCCATGCAGAGCGATCATCTGTGCGGACAACGATGCCAAGACCAAGGGCAACCCGGGCAAGGCCAAGGCGGAGCAAGCAGCCGCTGCTATCGGTGCCCAAGTAGCCATTCCGCCAGAGGCTGGCGACTGGAACGACTATCACCAGGCTCATGGGCTGGATGCGACCAAGGCGGCGATCATAGGGGATCATCCAACCAAGACAACCGACAAACCCAAGGAAGCCAGCCAGAAGGAACCCGGACAGGTAGAGCTGGCCGCAGCGGAGCTAACTGGGGCAGCCAATGAGAAAATGAAAAAGCCCATCGTGCCGATCGAGAAGATGAGCGCAAGCCAACGTGCCAGCCTGCTGATCGAACGCCTGGGTGATGTGGCTATCAACATCGAGGCTGAGCGGGTGTACCGTTACGATGGCAGGCTGTGGGGGCCGCTGGCAGATATCGAGCTGCGCCGTGAAATGGCGGTCATTTTCACAGACCATGATGTGCCGTTCAGTGACTCCGCGGTATCGAAAGCGGTGGCCACCATGAAGCTGATGATCTCGCCGCTCGGCAATACCCCTGATGATCTGATCGGGTTTGCCAACGGGGTATACGACATGGCAACTCACCAGTTCAGGCCGCATGCAGCAGCTGATGGGCTACTCAACCATAACGGCATTGAATATGGGGCTCATCAACCAGGTGAGAACATCGAGCAACACGCCCCCAACTTCACCAAGTGGCTGACCCATGCAGCAAATAGTGATATCGCCAAGATGGAGCGGATCAAGGCGGCCTTGTTCATGGTGCTGGCCAATCGCTATGACTGGCAGTTATTCCTTGAGGTAACAGGGGAAGGTGGTAGCGGCAAGAGTGTGTTTGCCAACATTGCGACCCTACTGGCTGGCGGACTCCGGAACACAGGATCCGGCAACATGATCGCGCTCGATAACGCCAGGGGCCGCGCCCAGTTCGTAGACAAGCGCCTGATTGTGCTCCCTGACCAACCCAAGTACATCGGCGATGGCAGTGGTATCAAGGCGATTACTGGTGGTGACCTCGTTGAGGTGGATGGCAAATACGAGAAGCAATTTGCCACCGTGATCAGGGCTGTCGTTCTGGCGACCAATAATGAGCCCATGGTCATCACTGAACGCAATGGTGGTGTGGCACGTAGACGGGTCATCTTCACCTTTGACAGAGTGGTATCGGAGGAGGACAAAGATCCGCTGCTCGGCGACAAGATCGCGGCAGAACTGCCCATCGTCATCCGCCATCTGCTGGAGAGGTTCGCAGAACCAGAGCAGGCCCGGCGTTTGCTGCTGGAACAACGTAACTCAAGCGATGCTCTCACCATCAAGCGAGCAACGGATCCTGTCATCGACCTGTGCTCAACGTTGGCGTTTATGGATGAGCCGATGGGCCTGTTCATGGGGGGGAACTCGAGCATCAAGCAGGAGCCGAAACGCTACCTCTATCACCTCTATCTGGCCTACATGGAATACCACGGACTGGGGCGACCGCTATCAGTCCAGAAGTTTAGCCAGGCGGCAAAGAGCGCTGCTAGAGAGCTGGGAAGGGAGTACCGCACTCGCAAGATCAAGGGGTACACCCAAACCAACGCAGGGTTGACCGAGGCGGCGGAAGTCTTCATGCCACAGCCGCTCTTCGTTGAGAACCAATAAGGCCAGCCAGAAGGAATACCAGGGTCGCACGATGCGGCCCTTTTTTTCATCCCAACCCCATTGGATATGAGACTTTTTCAAATCCTTCTCCCCCTCTCTACCAAACACACAAAAACACTTGATATATAAGGATTAAAGACAGGTAGATAATAACTTTTTACTATCTACCCACTGTCTACCTTGTCTACCTCCTTAATGTAATTTTTTTGTTTCTGGTCTGATGAGTTCCAGCAGTACAAAAATTCCATAGGGGGAGAGTGGGAGGCTATTGGGTAGTGAGTGGGGTGAGAATGAAAAATCAATCCCACCCCTCTCAAAGCCTTTCAGCATAAGGGATTGAGCCATTGGGTAGAGAGGTAGACAGTAGTGCCCATAAAAGTTTTTCACCGCAGTTTTGAGCGGGCGAATGGCTCGAATTGATGCGCAGATGTAACTGTTCCACCGGTTCACCCGTTGGGGGAGAGAGCCGTCCATCTGGCTGGCCTGTTCTGACTCCTTCAAACAGCCACGGTGACCGTTCACCATGACTCGCTCCCATCCCTATAGTGATGCACCAGGACGCCAGCACAGCGCTATACCGGTGCCCAGGCTACACATCCCAGCCATACTGGCAGCACTGAGTGCTGACCGCAGGTAGAACGGTAGAGAAGGCCACGGACGCGCACACGTCACGGAATCCGCGCTCTTCCGCTCCCGCCTGCGCGGTGCATCAATATAATTTTTTGCAGAAATGGATTCGTGCAATTTGGTACTGCCAACCCGCATGAATACTGGGTTCTGCGCATGTTTTGAAAACTGAAAAGAGTGAAAGGAATTTCACTACTTTGCAGTTTTAGCAAGAAAATTGGCCGGATAAAAAATTTATAACTCCATGTTTTTTCATGGTATTTCATATTTTCCGTGGGTTTTCATGATGTTCTTGGGTCGTACTGCAACAGTGATTAAAATCAAAAATGCGCAATAAAAACAACACGTTAAGTAATGTTGGCTATTTTTGTGTTTTTGCAATTTTGCAAAAAACAAATAGCCGCTATTTTCATCTGAAAATTAATAGGTCCATTTAAAGTTGACCTTAGATATTAAATTAGCAACCATTGCATTAATACTGACCGTTAATAAATGTCAGATGGTATAAACAAGTATATATAGGTAATAAATATATGGCCTGGATGGAAAAGTTAATGATGCAGGTGGCCTTAATTGATCAGGTCACCAAGCCCCTAGCGAAGATCAATGCTGCCGTTGGCAGCGTTGGGGAAAGCGTTCAGCAGAATTGGGGAAAAATGGCTGGGGGCGCAGGAGCAGTGATCTCTGGCGTTCTTGGTATTCAAGCGGTCTTACAGCCTGCAGTTGAGATGGATCGCGCCCTGGGAGAGGTCGCCTCACTGGGTATTGCAGAACAGGCGTTGGATAAACTCGGCATGACAGCGCTGACGTTCAGCATGGATTACGGAAAATCGGCCACAGATTTTGTAAGAGCCTCTTATGAGATTCAGTCTGCAATTGCTGGCCTTGAAGGGTATGAGCTGTCCACATTTACGAAAGCATCAGGGGTTCTGGCAGCAGCGACCAAAGCGGACACAGGCACGATCACCAGCTTTATGGGTTCGATGTACAGCATCTTTGAGAAACAGGCTAATGCCATCGGACGAGCCCAATGGGTAGAGGATCTGGCGGGGAAAACAGCCACGGCAGTACAGATGTTCAAGACCACTGGTAAGGGTATGTCTGACGCTTTCGAGGCTATTGGGGCTGCCGGTAACATCGCTGGTGTCTCGATGGATGAGCAGTTCGCCGTGCTTGGTATGTTGCAATCAACGATGGGAGGCGGAGAGGCAGGCACCAAATTCAGTGCTTTCTTGTCAGGGATCGGGAACGCCCAAAAAGTTTTGGGGATGGATTTCAGAAACAGCGCCGGGCAAATGATGCCGGTACTGGATATCCTCGAACAGCTCAAATTGCGGTACGGTGAAACCCTGACGATCGCCCAGGGAGATGAGCTGAAGAAAGCGTTCGGCTCGGACGAGGCTGTCGCCATGATTAAGTTGCTTATGACGAACACCAAAGCTCTTGGCAGCAACATCAACGCCTTGGCCAATACGCATGGCATGGGGAAAGCCGAACAGATGGCGGCATCGATGACCGATCAATGGCAGAGGCTGGAAGCGGTATGGTTCGCGATCCGGGCTAGTGCTTTTGGCCAGCTCACCCCTGCGATTAACGATGTGATATCCCATATCGTAGACGCAGGGGGCGTAATGTTGAGATGGACGAAGCTATTCCCCAATCTGACAAAAGCCATCTCCACCGTGGTTCTGGCTGTGGCGGGGTTTGCCGCTCTTGGTGGAGTCATGGCCATTCTCTCAGCACTGGGGGGGTTATTCGCGGCGCTAGCATGGCCAGTGTTCCTGGTAGGGGCCGCCATTGGCGCACTGGTGTTGTGGTGGGACCCTATCAAGGCATTTGCTCAGGGACTGATATCGACACTAGGACCTGCTATCTCGCTGGTGTTTGAACCTTGGGCCGAGATCCTTCCTGTTATCTGGGGCGGCATTTCGAGTGTCATCTCAAAGATAGGCGAGTTCTTTGGCGCAACGAATGAGGCAACCGGTGCATTCAGCAACATGACAGAGATGGGCAAATCAGCCGGCACGATCCTTGGGTCCATATTCAAGGTGCTGTACTCACCCATCTGGGCGATCGGCAAAGCCATTAAATGGGTGCTGGAGATGTTCGCCAAATTGCCTGGCGTAAACCTCGATGTGGGTTCAATTCCTGAGCTGAGTATGCCAAGCGCAGAGAACATTAATGCTCCCCTTGCTCGCTATCGCCAAGGTGGCCAGAACAGCATCCCATCGGGTGGCCTTGGTCAGCAGTTGATCCAGGCAAATGCTGCAGCCACCATAGCCAACCAGAAGCCATCCAAAGCGCTGCACATCGGAGAGGTTCATATGCACAACCAGAACCCGATGACACCGGAACAGATGGCAGAGAACGCTTGGCTCGAAACTCCGTGATATACCATGGCGCCAGTCTCTTACGACTGGCGCCATGCTACAACGTGACCCCAAGCGTGACCCTAATTATCTGGTTGAAATTAATTTTCCTTATAAAACAAAGCAGTTAGACCATTAAGACGATTCACATCAAAAACATGCAGGGGGAGGAGCAGAAGGTCGAATCCAACTCCGGCGCCCTGCCGCCACCTCCTGCCGAAGAGGGCAAGCAGCCCGCTTAAGGGAAGAGAAACCAGCAAAGCCGCTCACCTGTGTGAGCGGCTTTTTTATTGCGTTCACATGATCGGTCAGCGGATCGGAGAAGGCTCGGCAAGCCCTGGGGAGATGGCCACTCAGCAAGTGTTGCCCTCTCTGGCGCCAGAACAGCGTTATTTTATAAACAAAAAGGTTTATAAAATAAGCCGCTAAACGCGTTGAATCATTGCCGCACGCCGCGCTGGTGACATCGGCAGACACCCAGCAGGCCCCTCCGAAACGGTGCAACATGCTGCTCCAGCCCACTTTTCCCCTGCTTTCAGATGAGACGATAGCCCGCCCCCGCTGCGCCCCAGAAATCCATTTACCACCTGAGCTGGCTAACCTATGTTAGAGAAAGTGACAAAAGGATCAGGGAGCACCACGTGACGATGGAAGAGAGAGAACTGCAGCAGATCCTGTTTCGCTCCTTTGACGTGATACCGCTCCCCATTCTGGTGTCAGAATCGGTGGCGCGCCGCGAGGGTCTGCCCGATACCGGTGACAACATCCCTGTGCGTCGCCATCGCTTTCTCAACCGCGCCTTTCGCGAACAGCTCGGGTATGACCTGGCCGATCTGCCCGATATGGACAGCTGGTTTCGCCTCGCCTATCCGGATGCAACCTACCGCAGCGCGATCATTCAGGCCTGGCACACCGAGGTAGAACAGTCACTGCAACAGGGTCTGGAAGTGGCAGAGATGCCCGCCCTGATCCGCTGCAAGAATGGCCAGCACCGCTGGTTCGTGGTGACGGCTCAGCTGGGGGCCGATGCCATCCCGAATGGCCATATCGTCACCTTCCGCGACATTCACGACCTGCAGTGCATGGTGGAAGAGGTCAGCCGCCTCTCCTGCACCGACCCCCTCACCGAGCTGTGCAACCGTCGTGGTGCCGAGCAGCAGCTGCAATCCCACCGGATGCAGGGCGATGCCTTTGCCCTGGTGCTGGGCGATATCGACCACTTCAAGCAAATCAACGACCGTTACGGTCACCCTGCGGGGGATGCGGCACTCTGCGCCGTTGCCGAAACCATGACTGAGCTGCTGCAACCGGGGGAGTGTCTGGCCCGCTGGGGCGGCGAGGAGTTTCTGCTGATCTTGCCGGATCACACGCTGGAACAGGCCGCCTGCCGGGCCGAACGGCTGCGCCAGCAGGTCAGCGAGCTGGCCATGCCATGGCAGGGACAGACTATCACTCTCACCATCAGCCTTGGCTGCGCCGCAACCCGGGGCGATCAGAGCATCGACTACCTGCTGATGATGGCGGATCGGGCGCTTTATCTCGCCAAGGAGCAGGGGCGTAACCGGGTGGTGGTTGCGAAAGAGTAAGGGAGGAGAGGAAAGGGGTTCTGGGCCGGATCGCAGCCATAAAAAAACCGAAGCACAAGGCTTCGGTTTTTTGTTGCAGTAACAGGCTCTTGGCCTGTCACGGCTTATTTCTTGATGCGGATCACCGGGGTCTCGCCCACAGTCACGGCACCAGTCATCTTCACCAGCTCTTTGATCTCGTCCATGTTGGAGATGACCACCGGAGTCAGGGTAGATTTGGCTTTCGCTTCCAGAACGGCCAGATCGAACTCGATGATGGTGTCGCCGCGCTTGACCTGCTGGCCTTCCTGAGCGATACGCTTGAAGCCTTCGCCTTTCAGTTCAACGGTGTCGATACCGAAGTGAACGAACAGCTCGATGCCAGAGTCAGATTCCAGAGAGAACGCGTGGTTGGTCTCGAAAATCTTGCCGATGGTGCCGTCGCACGGAGCAACCATCTTGTTGCCAGCCGGCTTGATGGCGATACCGTCACCAACGATTTTCTCGGCGAAGACGACATCAGGCACATCTTCGATCGGCACGATTTCGCCAGACAGCGGAGCAAAGATTTCGATGCCACCGGTGTCAGAACTATCGTCGGAAACCAGTTTCTTCAGTTTGTCGAACAGACCCATATAAAGCTCCTAGAGATGATTTTTCGCTGTTTGCAGCCGATCTTAGCAGACTGCCTTCTGCTTAATAAAGTTATCTACGCATGCTTCGATTTCAGCAGCGGTGGCAAAGCTCAGTGCTTGATCAGCCATTGCCTTCACATCTTCGAAGTTGGTGTTGCGGATAAGCTTCTTGATACGCGGTACAGAGATGGCGCTCATGGAGAACTCATCCAGACCCATACCCAGCAGCAGCAGGGTGGCACGCTCGTCACCAGCCAGTTCACCACACATACCGGTCCACTTGCCTTCGGCATGGGATGCATCGATAACCATCTTGATCAGGGTCAGGACGGAGGGTGACAGCGGGTTGTACATCGCGGAGATCATCTCGTTACCACGGTCGACAGCCAGGGTGTACTGGGTCAGGTCGTTGGTACCGATACTGAAGAAATCCACTTCCTTGGCAAGATGATGAGCCATGACGGCAGCAGCCGGGGTCTCGATCATGATACCCACTTCGATGGATTCATCAAAGGCTTTGCCTTCGGCACGCAGTTCGGCTTTCAGCGTCTCTACGGTAGCTTTCAGGCTACGGAACTCTTCGACAGAGATGATCATCGGGAACATGATGCGCAGTTTGCCAAAGGCAGACGCACGCAGGATGGCCCGCAGTTGAGCGTGCATGATGTCTTCGCGGTCGAAGAAAATACGCACGGCACGCCAGCCCAAGAAGGGGTTCATCTCTTTCGGGAAATTCATGTACGGCAGCTCTTTGTCGCCGCCAATGTCCATGGTACGCACGATGATCGGCTGATCCGGCATCGCTTCGGCCACTTCTTTGTAGGCTTTGAACTGCTCGTCTTCGGTCGGCAGCGCGTCACGGTCCATGAACAGGAACTCGGTACGGTACAGACCCACGCCTTCGGCGCCATTGCGAATGGCACCTTCGGTATCCTTGACGGTACCGATGTTGGCGCACACTTCGACCTGATGACCATCCAGAGTGATGGCAGGCAGATCTTTCAGCTTGGCCAGCTCGTCTTTCTCAGCCTGATAACGGGCCTGAGTCTCTTTGAACTGGGTCAGCTCGGCTTCGCTCGGGTTGATCACAACTTTGTTGTGGATGGCGTCGAGCAGGATCATCTCACCGTTCTTGACGCGATCGGTGATGTCGTTGGTGCCCACGATGGCCGGCAGCTCCAGAGAGCGGGCCATGATGGAGGTGTGGGAAGTACGGCCACCGATGTCGGTAACGAAACCCAGCACATATTTCAGGTTGATCTGAGCAGTTTCGGACGGGGTCAGGTCTTTGGCGACCAGAATCACCTCTTCGTCGATGGTGCTCAGGTTGACAACGGCGATGCCCAGTACGTTCTTGACCAGACGGGTACCGATGTCACGGAAGTCGGTTGCGCGCTCGCGCAGATAGGGGTCGTCCAGCTCGGCCATCATCTTGGCGTACTGTTCGATCACCTCGTAGATGGCTTTGTCGGCGGATGCCTTGTTATCTTTGATGAAGGATTTGATATCCCCTTCCAGCTCTTCATCTTCGAGCAACATGATGTGGCCTTCGAAGATGGCCTCTTTTTCTTCGCCGAAGGTGCGACCGGCCATCTCTTTGATGGCTTCCAGCTGTGCAGCTGACTTGGTGCGGGCTTCGAGGAAGCGGTTGATCTCGGCATCAATCTGGTCAGCAGAGATCTTGCCCTGATTGATAACGATTTCATCTTCTTTCAGAAGAAGCGCCTTACCGAATGCGATACCGGGGGACGCAAGAATGCCAGATATCATAATCCTTCCTATTAAAACGACTGTGGGGGAGGAATAAAGCTGGATTACTCCAGCTCGTCCATCAGGGCAACCAGCTTCTCAACGGCTTTCTGAGCGTCCGGGCCGTCGGCCTGGATGGTCACGTTGGTGCCTTTGGTCAGACCCAGAGTCTGCAGCTTGAACAGGCTCTTGGCGCTGGCAGATTTGCCACCGGAGACCACAGTGATCTCGCTTTGGAATTCTTTGGCTTCTTTCACGAACTGAGCTGCCGGACGGGTGTGCAGGCCGTTTTCAGCAGTAATAACAACAGACTTCTCGTACATGGTTTCACCCCATATTATTGATATTTTTTAGTGAGCTGGTCGCTTTTCAGACAACCTGACCCACCGTGTCAGTATGGATATGTTGTAAAGTAACGAAAGCAGACCCGCAATGGTTTAATCCAGGTCAATTTTCTGTGCAGTATTTCGGTGTCTTGGTCGGGATTTTTCCGTTATTGGGCTACAAGCCGCATCAGGACTGGCCTGAAATTATTTTATAACGAAAAATAACACTTTGTTACTTTGTGATACCTGACCATAAGACACCGCGTGACGCCGCACAGGATATGAGATTTATCACAGAATGTCTGCTTTTTTTCTCGCTCCGGAGCTTGTTATTTTACCCCAAAAAATAAGGGCCCGAGTGGCGCTGGGCGATGCAGAGTCTAGCCCATAAAGAAACGGCGCTCCTGGGAGCGCCGTCTGGTCAGTGCAATCTTGTGGTTTACTGCTGCAGTTCTTGTTCGCTGAATACGCCGGCAAACAGGGCACTGGAGAGGTAGCGCTCCGCGGCGCTCGGCAGGATGACGACAATCGTTTTTCCTTCAAACTCCGGCAGCTCGGCCAGACGGCTGGCAGCCACCACGGCAGCACCGGAGCTGATACCTGCCAGGATCCCCTCCTCCTCCATCAAGCGACGAGCCATCTCGATGGCTTCATCGCTGGTCACCTGCTCGACCCGGTCAATCAGAGAGAGGTCCAGGTTGCCCGGAATAAAGCCGGCGCCAATCCCCTGGATCTTGTGGGGGCCCGGTTTGATCTCTTCACCGGCCAGCTTCTGGCTGATGACCGGCGACTCGGCAGGCTCAACGGCGACAGAGACCACCGCCTTGCCCTGAGTCTTTTTCAGGTAGCGGGAGACACCGGTAATGGTGCCACCGGTACCGACCCCGGCCACGAACACATCCACCTCACCGTCAGTGGCATCCCAAATCTCGGGGCCGGTGGTCTTTTCGTGGATCTCCGGGTTGGCCGGGTTTTCAAACTGTTGCAACAACACATACTTGCCCGGCTCGGACTCGAGGATCTCGTTGGCTTTGGCAATGGCCCCCTTCATGCCGAGCGGCCCTTCGGTCAGCACCAGATTGGCACCGAGCGCCTTGAGCAGCTTGCGGCGCTCCAGACTCATGGTGGCCGGCATGGTCAGGGTGATGGGATAGCCACGAGCAGCCGCAACAAAGGCCAGAGCAATACCCGTGTTGCCGCTGGTGGGCTCAATGATCTCCTTACCCTTGGTCAGGATGCCGCGCTTCTCGGCATCCCAAATCAGGTTGGCACCGATACGGCACTTGACGCTGAAGCTGGGGTTGCGGCTCTCGATCTTGGCCAGCACGCGGCCTTTGGTAACACGGTTGAGACGAACCAGCGGGGTGTGACCGATAGTCTGGCTATTGTCCTCAAAAATTTTGCTCATGGTGCTATCCCTGTGTTTGTTACGACGATGAAACAAGATTACCCTGTGGTTTCTGAATGAGAAGTGACTATTCGTTATAACCATATGGTATTACAACATATAGAGCTTATTCTCTCTGGCCCCTGACTCCGGGAGCCAATCGTCAAAGGAACCGACGTTATGGGATTTTCAGGAAGCAGCCAGTATCTCGCCTCCGATGCATTGAAGATGGCGGTCAATGCCGCCATCACCCTCGAAAAACCGCTGCTGATCAAAGGGGAGCCGGGCACCGGCAAGACGGTGCTGGCGGAAGCGGTCGCCGACCATCTTGGCACCGATCTCATTGCCTGGCATATCAAGTCCACCACCAAAGCCCAGCAGGGACTCTACGAATATGATGCGGTGGCCCGGCTGCGCGACTCCCAGCTCGGCGACCCCAGAGTGGCCGATATCAGCCACTACATTCGCCAGGGCAAGCTGTGGCAGGCTTTCAGCGCCGAGCAGCGACCGGTGCTGCTGATCGACGAGATCGACAAGGCCGACATCGAATTCCCCAACGATCTGCTGCTGGAGCTGGATCGGATGGAGTTCGATGTCTACGAGACCGGCGAGCGAGTCAAGGCGCGCCAGCGGCCGGTGGTCATCATCACCTCCAACAACGAAAAAGAGCTGCCGGATGCCTTCCTGCGCCGCTGTTTCTTCCACTACATCCGCTTCCCCGACAAGGCCGAGATGCAGGCCATCGTCAAACTCCACTACCCCGACCTCAAGGAGAGCCTGCTTGGCGAGGCAATGGATCTCTTCTTCGAGCTGCGCGAGGTAGAGGGGCTGCGCAAGAAGCCCTCCACCTCGGAGCTGCTGGACTGGATCCGCCTGCTCTTGGCCGACGATATCGCCCCCGAGGCGATGCGCGCCCGCGAGCCCGGCAAGCTGGTGCCCGCGCTATATGGCGCTCTGCTCAAGACCGAGCAGGATCTGCATCTCTTCGAGAAACTCGCCTTTTTGGCCCGGCGCGGCAGCTGACTCATGCTGATCGACTTTTTTACCCACCTGCGCCGCCACAACCTCCCCTGCAGCCTGCGCGAACTGCTGGACTTGCACGCCGCACTGGCTGCCAGGCTGGTCACCATCGATATGGACGAGTTCTACCAACTCTCCCGCTGCCTGCTGGTAAAAGACGAGGCTCACTACGATCGCTTCGATCGCGCCTTCGCCGAATACTACGAGGGGCTGGAAGCCATTCCCCTGCTGCCGGAGAGCCTGCCCGAGGAGTGGCTGCGCAAGGAGTTCGAACGGCTGTTGAGCCCAGAGGAGAAGGCGCTGCTCAAATCCCTCGGCGGACTCGACAAGCTGCTGGAGACCCTCAACCAGCGGTTAAGCGAGCAGAAAGAGCGCCACGGCGGTTTTCACCCCGAGGGCATCCGCATGGGGGGAGAGGGGCAGCACGGCAAGGCAACCAAGGTGTGGGAGGCCCGTCACTATCGCAACTTCAGCGACGACTCGCCGCTCGGCCAGCGCGCCATTCAGCTCGCGCTGCGCAAACTCAGGCGCTGGGTGCGCAAAGGCAATCCCGACGAGCTGGATCTCGACGACACCATAAAAAGTTCTGCCCGCCAGGGCTGGCTCGATGTGAAGCTGCGGCCCGAGCGCCACAACGGGGTCAAGCTATTGGTTTTCTTCGATGTGGGAGGCTCCATGGATGCCCACGTGGCCGAGGTACAGCGCCTCTTCTCCGCCCTGCGCCACGAGTTCAAGCATCTGGAGTACTTCTATTTTCACAACTGCCTCTACGACTTCGTCTGGAAGGATAACGCCCGCCGCTTTGAGGAGCGGTTCGATACCCTGCGGCTGCTGCGCACCTACGGCAGCGACTACCGGGTGATCCTGGTGGGGGATGCCACCATGGGCCCCTACGAAATCACCTGGCCGGGTGGCAGTGTCGAGCAGTGGAACGAGGAGTCGGGTCAGGTGTGGCTTACCCGCTTGCAGCAGCACTTTCCCAAACTGGTGTGGATCAACCCCACCCCGCGGCGGGAGTGGCTCTGGCATCCCTCCATCAAACTGATGAATGACGTGGTTGGCGGGCGGATGCATCCGCTGACTCTGGCGGGTCTCGCTGCGGCGATCGACCAGCTGTAACCCTCTCTACCCTATAAACCGACAAGCCGGGAACGCACCCGGCGAGGAGCAAAGATGACCTCTATCGTGATCAGTGGCTCAGGCCTCTATACCCCACCCTTTGCCGTCAGCAATGAAGAGCTGGTGGCCGCCTTCAACCAGTATGTGGATCTCTATAACGAGGAGAACGCCTCCGCCATCGACGCCGGCCAGCTCCCCGCCAAGCAGCACTCCAGCTGCGAGTTCATCGAGAAGGCCTCCGGCATCAAGAGCCGTTATCTGGTGAGCCGCGAGGGGGTGCTCAACCCCGACATCATGCAGCCGCTGCTGGCTGAGCGGCCCGATGAGATGCCTTCCATCATGGTGGAGATGGCGGTGGCCGCCGCCGAACAGGCGTTGATCGCCGCCGGCCGCGAGCCGGGGGAGATCGATCTGGTCATCGTCGCCGCCTCCAACATGCCGCGCCCCTATCCGGCGCTGGCCATCGAGCTGCAGCACTATCTGGGGGCGAGCGGCATGGCCTTTGACATGAACGTGGCCTGCTCGTCTGCCACCTTCGGTATCAAAACAGCCGCCGACATGCTGGCGGCAGGCAGCGCCAAACTGGCGCTGGTGGTCAATCCCGAGATCTGCTCGGGCCACCTCAATTTTCGCGATCGGGATAGCCACTTTATCTTCGGTGATGCCTGTACCGCGGTACTTTTGGAACGAGCGGAAGATTGCAAGGTGGCCAATCCGTGGCAACTGGTAACCAGCAAGCTGGTGACCCAGTACTCCAACAACATCCGCAACAACTTCGGCTTTTTGAACCGGCTGAGCCCGCGTACCCGCTACGGCGACGACAAGCTGTTTCGCCAGCAGGGTCGCAAGGTGTTCAAGGAGGTGTTACCACTGGTGTGCGACCAGATTGCCGGCCAGCTCGACGAGCAGGGCTGGCCCGCCGAGAGCCTGAGCCGGCTCTGGCTCCATCAGGCCAACCTCACCATGAACCAGTTCATCGGCCGCAAGCTGCTGGGCCACGATGCCAGCCAGCAGGAGGCGCCGGTCATTCTCGACAGCTATGGCAATACCAGCTCGGCGGGTTCCATCATCGCGTTTCATCTGTACAATCGCGACCTCCCTGTCGGGGCGCGCGGCGTCCTCTGCTCGTTTGGAGCCGGCTACTCCATCGGTAGCCTGCTGCTGCAACGGTGCTGAGGATGGTGCGCCTGTCGCGGCGGGCATAACAACAAAAACGCTGTTCAGGTGAAATCATGATGAGAATCTCGGGGCGCTGCGCCCTGCACTACGGGGTAACCCTGTCACTCTTTTGTCTCTATGGCTGGCAGGTCTGCCCGTTTCTTGAGAGCCTCACCCTGCCCCAGCTGCTGGGGCCGACCCTGGTGACGTTCGCCATCATGTTCGCCGTGCGCAACCGGCTGCTCTCAAGGCGGCCCCTGCCGCGTAACGGGCTGGACGGGTTCGGACTGGAGGTAGGTTTCTACCTGCTGGGAGCACTGCTGCTCTCGGGCTACAACGCCCTGGCACACGACTTTCCGCTGGAGAGTCACCTCAAGGTATTGCTGGGGATGACCACCCTCGGCTTTCTGGTGGCGGCCGACCTCACTCTGGAGCGGGATTGGCATCGGGCCAGAGCACGGCAAGCCGAGCAGAGCCTGGCACTGAGCCATCCGCTGGCCATGCCGCTGCCACGCAAGTTCACCCTCTTTACCCTGGCAACCCTCACCTTATTGGGGTGCGTATTCTTCTTGCTGTTCAACAAAGATCTGGAGTGGCTGGTGACGGTGGAGCGCAGCCTGCCGAGAGTCGAGGCCCAGCACTACATCCTGTGGGAGATCGCCTTCGTGATGACGGTGACCTTCAGCTATCTCGCCCTCATCATTCACGGCTACGGCCGCAACCTTGGCCTCTCCCTGCGCCACCAGACCAGCACCATGGCCAGAGTGCAATGCGGTGACTTCGATGCCCGGGTGCCGGTCACCCGGGATGACGAGTTTGGCCTTATCGCCGCCAGCACCAATCAGATGATCGGCGAGCTGAAATCCCGCAGCGACGAGCTCAACCTCACCCGTGATGTGGCCATCCTCGGCCTCGCCTCGCTGGCGGAGACCCGCGACAACGAGACCGGCGCCCATATCATCCGTACCCAACACTACGTCAAGGCGCTGGCGGAGCATCTGAGCTTCAGCAACTGGGATAGCTATCCACTGGATGATGCCACCATCGATCTTTTGTTCAAATCAGCCCCGCTGCACGATGTGGGCAAGGTGGGCATTCCCGACGCCATCCTGCTCAAGCCGGGCAAGCTGACCGATGAGGAGTTCGCCATCATGCAGCGCCACCCGCAGATCGGTGCTGATGCGCTGGCGAGCGCCGAGGCGCAGCTGGGCTCCAACTCCTTCCTGCGGCTGGCGCGGGAGATCTCCCTCACCCACCACGAAAAGTGGGATGGCAGCGGCTATCCGGCAGGGCTGGCGGGTGAGGCTATTCCCCTCTCCGGGCGGCTGATGGCGGTGGCGGATGTCTACGATGCCCTCATCTCGAAGCGGGTCTACAAACCCGCCTTCAGCCATGAGGAAGCGAAGGAGATCATCGTGAAAGGAAGCGGCAGTCACTTCGACCCGAACATAGTCAAGGCGTTTCTCGCCTGCGAGGCGCAGTTCAAGGAGATAGCGGCCAAATTTCAGGATCATCGCTGAGTCGGCAAACCCGTTAACGAACCGACAGGTGAAAACTTCGCCTCCCCAAGCTGTTGACAATAAACTTATTTTTGCAAATCACCGCTATTTTTTGACCATTTGAGCGGCACAATCCCGACTCTGGATCACAAGATGAAGGGAAAGTGCCGTCATTTGTCTCTTGTCCACTCGGATAGCTTCCAATGAGTGCGAGGTTTGCTATCATCCGGAGACATTTTTTACCTGTAATTGGTCACAAAAGAATCCCTCATGTACACACAGTTCTTTGGCCTCTCGGAACACCCGTTCTCCATCTCGCCCAATCCCAAATATCTCTATATGAGCGAGCGGCACGGGGAGGCTCTGGCCCATCTCAGCTATGGATTGCAGGATGGCGGCGGCTTTGTGCTACTGACCGGCGAAGTCGGCACCGGCAAGACCACCGTCTCCCGCTGCCTTCTGCAACAGCTGCCCGCCGAGACCGAGATCGCCTATATCCTCAACCCCTCGCTGACCGAGCGGGATCTGCTGGCGGCCATCTGTGACGAGTTTCAGCTTGCCTACCCGACCGAGGCGGGGATCAAGCTGTTGTTCGACCTTATTCGCGACCACCTGCTGGCCAATCTGGCGGCAGGCAAGCGCAGCGTGGTGCTGGTGGATGAGGCCCAGCATCTGCTGCCAGAGGTGCTGGAGCAGCTGCGTCTGCTGACCAACCTCGAAACCGACGAGAAGAAGCTACTGCAGGTGGTGCTGATCGGTCAGCCAGAGCTGCAGCAGATGTTGCGCCAGCCCCTGCTGCGCCAGCTGGCCCAGCGCATTACCGCTCGCTACCACCTGCTGCCCCTGGGTGCTGGCGATGTCGATGCCTATGTTCGCTTCCGGCTGCAGGTCGCCGGCTGCGTGCAGCCCATTTTTACCCCAAAAGCTATCCAGACCCTCCACCGCCTGAGCGGTGGCATCCCCCGTCTTATCAACCTCATCTGCGACCGCGCCCTGATCGCCGCCTTCGCCCGTGGCAGCTACAAAATTGTCCATGGCGACATCAGTCAGGCCGCCTTTGAGGTGAGCGGGATCCGCGACGAGGGGAGCTGGCTCTCGGGCCTTGCGGTCTCGCTGGCTGGCGCCCTGCTGGTAGCTGCGGGCTGGTGGGGCTGGCAGTTCTTCGGCGTCTTCCCCACCCGGCCGGTGGTCAAGGTCGAGGTACCAGTTACCGTCGATGAGACCGCCGAGCAGCAGGAGCAGCTTACCGAGGCGATCAATCAGGCGCTCGACCCCGAGGGCGCAATGCAGAATCTCTACCGGGTCTGGGGCTACGAGCCCGAGCTGGAGGATGCTACCTGCGACAACGCCCCCCGCGCCGGCCTGCGCTGTCAGGAGGGGGAAGCGAGCCTCGACGAGCTGCGCAATCTGCAATACCCCGCCATGGTCAGTCTTACCGACGAGACGGGCGGCATCTACTACGCCACCTTGGTCACTCTCGGCCCCAAGCAGGCGCGTCTGATGATCGGCAACCAGAGCTGGCAGGTTGAGAGACAGTGGCTCAGCGACAACTGGGGCGGCAGTTACACCCTGCTCTGGCGCATGCCCAAGGGGGGCGCCAGCCTGATCGGTAACAATGCGGGGCAGGCCCAGATCCAGTGGCTCGACAATGCCCTGAGCCGCGCGCTGCAACAGCCCGAGCGCAAGGTGCGCCGCTTCGATGGCGAGCTCAAGAACAAACTGCAGCAGTTCCAGCGGGATCAGGGGCTCAACCCTGACGGCATCGCCGGCAGCAATACCCTGCTGCGCCTCAACGCCCTCTCCGGTGAACCCATGCCCAGACTGGAGGAGGCCTCCTGATGTCTACCCTGCTCAAGGCGCTGCACCGCGCACAGCAACCGCAGCCACAAACCTATATCCCCGCCATGGGGCTTGCCATGCCCCGCGAAGAGGCGCGGACATCCCGCCGCCTCGTCTGGCTGCTCGCTCCGCTCGCCCTGCTGCTCGGCGCTGGCGCCAACTATGGCTGGCACCTGATCCACCTGCGCCCCATCGAGGAGAAGGTCGAAGTGAAAGAGGTGGTCACCCCGCCCTTTGTGCGAGTAGAGCCCAAGGCGATGGTGACACGGCCGCTGCCGCCTCCCCTGCCGGAGCCGGTGGTGCAGCAGCCCAAGGTTGTAGCCGCCACCAGTAACCCGGCCGCCAATCGACCAACTCTGGCCGAGCAGCTGATGCGCGCCCTCAACGAAACACCGCTGCAACAGGAGTCAGGTACTGTGCCCCAAAGCGTGCAGCCGGCCCAGCTGATGCCGCTTAATGCCGCGCCGCTTTCGATCCGCCAACAGGTGCCTGCATTCAGCTATGGCTCCCATGTGTTTTCATCCAACCCTGCCAAACGGGCGGTAGTGCTCAATGGCCGTGAATACCGGGAGGGGAGCGAGATTGCCCCCGGGGTGCGCCTGGCCTCCATCGCTCAGGAGTACATGGTGCTGGATGTGGGTGGCCAGAGTGTCACCCTCAAGGCGCTGCAGGATTGGCAGGGTTGAGATTCGCCACAACCAGGGTGCTGACAGGCACTTGGTTGCCTCTTTAATAAGCAATGGAACGCTCAAGGTGTGATGAAATATCAAGTTTTGCCGATTGCAACCGCTCGAACGTTGTGTCCAAACGGCTCGCCGTACACAATAGCCAGCTGCACCAAAGCCCGAAACAATGTTGACGAACATGACCCGACCATCCAGGGATGAGATCTTGATCAAGCTGCTGGCCCAGTGCCGGCGGCTGCCCATGGCCCGCATCACTCAGGCGGTCTTTCTGCTATTGCTGATCCTGCTGGCCCAGCAGTGTGCCAACCTCACCTGGCGTCTGCTCGCCCTGGCCACGCCCCAGAGCAGTCAGCCGTGGCAGCCCTCCGTCATTGCAACTGTGGGCCAAAGTGCTCCCCGTCTTGAACTTGGTGAAGTAAGCCGCCTCTCCCTGTTTGGCAAGGCAATCCCCAAGGTGCAACAGATCAAGGAGGTCGCCGCCAACGCACCGCGAACCCAGCTCAATGCCCAGCTCAACGGCGTGCTAGCCAGCTCCGATCCGGCCAAATCGATCGCCATCATCGCCATGTCGGGGATCCAGAACTCCTACAGCGTGGGGGATCTCATCGACGGCACCCAGGCTCGGATCCGTCAGGTCTACCCCGACCGGGTCATCATAGAGCGCGATGGCCGGGACGAAACCCTGATGCTCGATGGCGAAGAGTACGGCAAGCCCCTGCCCCAACAAGGCGGTAACGCTCCGCTCTCCTCCGTGCGCAACGAGCTGATGAGCGATCCCGGCAAGATCACCGATTACCTCAATATTTCACCGGTTCAGGTGGATGGCCGCCTGGCGGGCTATCGCCTCAATCCGGGCAACAATCCGGAACTCTTCAACCAGAGCGGGCTGCAGGCCAATGATCTGGCCATCAGCATCAACGGCCTGGATCTGCGTGACAACATGCAGGCCATGCAGGCGATGCAGCAGCTGGCTGGTGCTACCGAATTGACAGTGACCGTCGAGCGGCAGGGTGAACAGTTCGATGTCTATGTTCGCTTGTCAGAATAATGATTTTGGAGTCGTACCAAGAATGACCAATAAAGGGAAAGGCTGGCGTCTGGCCACCATAGCGGCGGCACTGATGATGGCAGGATCAGCCTGGGCCACCGAGTATTCGGCCAGCTTCAAGAACGCCGATATCGAAGAGTTCATCAACACGGTGGGCAAGAATCTCAACAAGACCATCATCATCGAGCCCTCGGTGCGCGGCAAGATCAACGTCCGCAGCTACGACCTGCTCAACGAGGAGCAGTACTACCAGTTCTTCCTGAGCGTGCTCGACGTCTACGGTTTTGCCGTGGTGCCGATGGATAACGGCGTGCTCAAGGTATTGCGCTCGCGCGATGCCAAGACCTCTGCCATTCCTGTGGTGGATGGCAGTAACCCGGGCTCCGGCGATGAGATGGTGACCCGGGTAGTACCGGTGCGCAACGTCTCGGTGCGCGAACTGGCCCCTCTGCTGCGTCAGCTCAACGATAACGCCGGTGGCGGCAACGTGGTGCACTACGAGCCCTCCAACGTGTTGCTCATCACCGGCCGCGCCGCCGTGGTAAACCGGCTGGTGGAGGTAGTCAACCGGGTCGACCGTGCTGGCGATCAGGATGTGGACATCATCAAGCTCAAGTTCGCCTCGGCTGGCGAAATCGTGCGGCTGGTGACCAATCTCAACAAGGATAACAACCCGCAAGGGGGCACCACCAGCCTGCTGCTGGCCCCCAAGGTGGTCGCCGACGAGCGCACCAACTCGGTGGTGGTCAGTGGTGAACCGAAAGCACGCGCCCGCATCATCCAGATGGTACGCCAGCTCGACCGCGACCTGCAGAGCCAGGGCAATACCCGGGTCTTCTACCTCAAATATGGTAAGGCCAAGGATCTGGTGGATGTCCTCAAGGGGGTCAGCTCCAGCATCGAAGCGGACAAGAAGGGGGGCGGCAACGCGGCCTCCATGGGCGGTGGCGGCAGTATCGGCGGTGGCAAGCTGGCCATCTCTGCCGATGAAACCACCAACGCGTTGGTCATCACCGCCCAGCCCGATGTGATGGCAGAACTGGAGCAGGTGATCGCCAAGCTCGATATTCGCCGTGCCCAGGTGTTGGTAGAGGCGATCATCGTCGAGATGCAGGATGGCGATGGCCTCAACCTCGGCGTTCAGTGGGGTAATGCCAATGGTGGTGGTACCCAGTTTAACAACACCAACCTGCCACTTGGCGGCGCCATTGCGGCAGGCAAGGATTACCAGAATGGCAATTCTGACGGAGCCAAAGAACTGCTCAAAGGCTTCAACGGGATGGCCGCCGGTTTCTATCACGGCGACTGGGTCATGCTGGCTACGGCGCTCGCCTCCAATACCAAGAACGATATTCTCTCCACGCCGAGCATAGTCACCATGGACAACAAGGAGGCATCGTTCAACGTGGGCCAGGAGGTACCAGTCCAGACCGGTTCACAGAGCTCCACTTCCGGCGACAACATCTTCAACACCATCGAGCGCAAGACGGTCGGTACCAAGCTAACCGTTACTCCGCAAATCAACGAAGGGGATTCGGTGCTGCTCACCATCGAGCAGGAGGTCTCCAGCGTAGCCAAAACCCAAGCCTCGGGCACGGCCGATCTCGGTCCAACCTTTGATACCCGCACCGTGAAGAATGCCGTGCTGGTGAAGAGTGGTGAAACCGTGGTGCTGGGTGGCCTGATGGATGAGCAGACCAAGGAAGAGGTCTCCAAGGTACCGCTGCTCGGTGATATTCCGGTGCTGGGTTACCTGTTCCGCTCCACCTCCAACAGCACCTCGAAACGCAACCTGATGGTCTTTATCCGGCCCACCATCTTGCGCGATGCCGACGTCTACTCCGGCATCTCCAGCAACAAGTACTCCCTGTTCCGGGCCGAACAGCTGGATGCGGCCGCCCAGGAGGGTTATCTCACCTCGCCCAAACGCCAGGTACTGCCGGCTTATGGTCAGGATGTAATGATGTCGCCCGAGCTGCAAAAGGAAGTACAAAAGCAGGTTGAACAGATGAAGGTTCGCCAGCAGAGCGCTGTAGAAAGCACCACACCCTTTGTGCAGAGCCGCCCCTGATGAGTGCCTATCATCTCGACGGGAGCAACCTGCCTCCCCCGCTGCCCGAGCTCCCCTTTGCGTTTGCCCGCAACTTCGGGGTGATCCTCAGCGAGCGTGACGGCGCACCTGTGCTGCAGTGCCGTACCGGCGTCACCCCGCAGACCCTGCTGGAAGTTCGCCGGGTGGCGGGCTGTGCCTTTGCGGTGGAGCAACTTGACAACGACGCCTTCGAAGAGCTGCTGATGGCCCACTATCAGCGTGACTCCTCCGAGGCGCGCCAGCTGATGGAAGATCTCGGCAACGAGATGGACTTCTTTGCCCTGGCCGAAGAGCTGCCCCAGAGCGAAGACCTGCTGGATGCCGATGACGATGCCCCCATCATTCGCCTTATCAACGCCATGTTGAGCGAGGCGATCAAGGAGGAGGCCTCCGATATCCATATCGAGACCTTCGAGCGGGCGCTGGTGATCCGGTTTCGCATCGATGGAGTGCTGCGGGAGATCCTGCGTCCCCATCGCAAGCTGGCCTCGCTCCTGGTCTCGCGGATCAAAGTCATGTCGCGGATGGATATCGCCGAGAAGCGGGTGCCACAGGATGGCCGCATCTCGTTGCGCATCGGCGGTCGCGCCGTCGATGTGCGGGTCTCCACCATGCCTTCCAGTTACGGCGAGCGGGTGGTACTGCGTCTGCTCGACAAGAACACCATTCGCCTCGAGCTCAAGCAGCTCGGCATGACGGCGCGCAACCGCAGCATCATCAGCGAGCTTATCCGCAAGCCCCACGGCATCATTCTGGTCACCGGCCCGACCGGTTCCGGTAAATCCACCACCCTCTATGCGGCGCTCTCCGAGATCAACTCGCGGGATCGCAACATTTTGACGGTGGAAGATCCCATCGAATATGACCTCGAAGGGGTGGGGCAGACCCAGGTCAACAGCAAGGTGGACATGACCTTCGCCCGCGGCCTGCGCGCCATTTTACGTCAAGACCCGGATGTGGTGATGGTGGGGGAAATTCGAGATCTGGAGACCGCCCAGATCGCGGTGCAGGCATCGCTCACCGGTCACCTGGTGATGTCGACCCTGCACACCAACACCGCCATCGGCGCCATCACCCGGATGCGGGACATGGGGATCGAGCCCTTCCTGCTCTCCTCATCGCTACTGGCGGTACTGGCCCAGCGGCTGGTGCGCACCCTCTGCCCCGATTGCCGCGCATCGCGTCCGGCCACCGAGCAGGAGCGCCTCTCCATGGGGATCAAACTGGAGCCGGATCAGCATATCTGGCATGCGGTGGGCTGCGAGCAGTGCAACCACACCGGTTATCGCGGTCGGACCGGCATCCATGAACTGGTGGTGGTCGATGAGGCGGTGCGCGAGGCGATCCATGGCGCCAGCGGCGAGATGGCCATCGAGCGGCTGATCCGCGGCCACACCCCCAGCATCCGCCGCGATGGCATCGACAAGGTACTCAAGGGGCAGACCAGCCTCGAAGAGGTGCTGCGCGTGACCCGGGAAGATTGAGATGGCGGCATTCGAATACAAAGCCCTCGACGGCAAGGGACACAGCAAGAGCGGCGTGATGGAGGGCGACTCGGCCCGTCAGGTTCGCCAGCTGCTGCGCGAGCAGGGGCTCACCCCGCTCGAGGTAAACGAGACCACCGAGAAGGCGAAACGGGAGGCGACCCGCTTCGCCCTGTTCCGGCGTGGCGCCTCCACTGCCGAGCTGGCCCTGATCACCCGTCAGCTGGCGACCCTGGTGGGGGCCGGTCTCACCATCGAAGAGGCGCTCAAGGCGGTGGCCGAGCAGTGCGAAAAAGCTCACCTGCGCAGTCTGGTGGCGACCGTGCGCAGCAAGGTGGTGGAAGGGTATTCGCTGGCCGACTCGCTGGGGGCTTTTCCCCATGTGTTCGACCAGCTGTTTCGCTCCATGGTGGCGGCCGGTGAAAAGTCGGGTCATCTGGAGAAGGTGCTCAACCGCCTCGCCGACTACACCGAGCAGCGCCAGCATATGCGCACCAAGTTGTTGCAGGCGATGATCTACCCCATCGTGCTCACCTGCGTCGCCATCGGGGTTATATCGATCCTGCTCACCGCCGTGGTGCCCAAGGTGGTGGCCCAGTTTGAACACATGGGCCAGCAGCTGCCGGGCACCACCCGTTTTCTCATCGGTACCAGCGAGCTGATGCAGGCCTATGGCCTCTGGTTCCTGCTGCTGCTCTTTATCGCCAGCTTTGTCTGGCGCTGGTGGCTCACCGATGAGAAGCGCCGTCGGCGCTGGCATCAGGTGCTGCTCGGCCTGCCGGTGATTGGCCGGGTCAGCCGCGGTCTTAACACCGCCCGCTTCGCCCGTACTTTAAGCATCCTCAACGCCAGTGCGGTGCCGCTGCTGGAGGGGATGAAGATCTCCGGCGAAGTGCTCTCCAACGACTTTGCCAGAATGCGCATTCTCGAGGCTGCCGAACGGGTGCGCGAGGGGACCAGTCTGCGCAAGTCGCTGACCGAGACCAAGATTTTCCCGCCCATGATGCTGCACATGATCGCCTCCGGCGAACAGAGCGGCGAGCTCGACAGCATGCTGGAGCGGGCGGCAGACAACCAGGATCGGGAGTTTGAATCCCAGGTCAACATCGCCCTCGGGGTGTTCGAACCCATGCTGGTGGTCTCCATGGCCGGGGTGGTGCTGTTTATCGTGATGTCGATCCTGCAGCCGATCCTGGAACTGAACAATATGGTGAATATGTAAGGTTCGGATGTCCGAATACGCGACCCTATTCGAATCTACCAATCCAATCGACCTCGTAGGTTCGATTAGCCGACAGGCGTAATCGAACGATCGCGGTTTAACAATCAATCGTCGATGGTTTATGCCATCTCATCTGTGAGGGAGTCAAAGTAATGCAAAAGCGTCGTCAATCCGGTTTTACCCTGCTGGAAGTCATGGTGGTCATCGTGATCCTCGGCATTCTGGCCAGTCTGGTGGTGCCCAACCTGATGGGCAACAAGGAGAAAGCTGACCAGCAGAAAGCGGTCTCCGATATCGTGGCGCTGGAAAATGCCCTCGACATGTACAAGCTGGACAACAACCGCTACCCGACCACCGAACAGGGTCTGGAAGCACTGGTGACCAAACCCTCCATCGACCCGGCGCCGCGCAGCTACCGCGATGGCGGCTACATCAAGCGCCTGCCGCAAGATCCCTGGGGCAACCAGTATCAGCTGCTAAGCCCGGGCCAGTACGGCAAGATCGACATCTTCTCCATGGGTCAGGATGGCGAAGCCGGTACCGATGACGACATCGGCAACTGGAACCTGAAGGATTTCCAATAAGTGATGCTTCCTCACCGCACTCATTGTGAGCTGACTGCATGAAGTCCGCTTTCTCCTCTCACCGCCAATCCGGCTTTACCCTGCTGGAAGTGTTGCTGGTCGCCATGCTGATGGGGCTGGTGGCCACCGCCGTCACCCTCAGCATGGGTGGCGCAAAAGGTGACAGGGAGATCGACAAGCAGGCGCGCCGCCTGATGGCAACCCTGCAGCTGGCGCAGGAGTACGCGGTGATGGATGGCCGGTTGGTGGGCATTCGCGTCGAGGAGAATGGCTGGCAGTTCATGCAGCGTCAGGCCAAGGATCGCAAGTGGCTGGCCCTGACCGGTGACAAGCAGCTGGGTCAGGTGCAACTGCCGGAGAACATGGTGCTGACCCTGGAGCTGGAGGGATTTGGCTGGCAGCCCGATCCCGATGAAGAGCGCGAGAAGAAGCGGGATGACAAGGAGCGCACCCCGCAGCTCCTTATCTTCCCCGGTGGCGAGCTGACTCCCTTTACCCTCACCTTCAGCCAGCAGGATGACGAGGTGCGCTACACCCGCATCGTCAAGGGGGACGAGTTCGGCCGCCTGACCCTGCTCACCGGCGATGAGGATGAAGAGGTGACAGAGTGAACGCCCGCGGTATGACACTACTCGAAGTGATGGTGGCGCTGGCCGTCTTTGCCATCGCGGGTCTCGCGGTGATGAAGACCGCCAGCGAGCACCTCTCGGCCCTCAACTATCTGGAAGAGAAGACCCTCGCCACCTGGGTGGTGGAGAACCAGCTGGTACAGCAGAAGCTCGAGAACAAGTGGCCCGGCGACAGCTGGGTAGAAGGGGATGAGCAGATGGCCGGGCAGACCTGGTACTGGCGCTATCGCGGCGTCGCGACCAGCGACAGCAACTTCAAGGCGCTTGAGATGGAAGTACGCACCGAGGCCAAGGCCGAAAACCCGATCGCCATGATGCGGACCTATATCAACCGATGAGCCCGAGCAACACCCGCCCTTCCCGTCACCGTGGTTTTACCCTGCTGGAGATGCTGGTGGCCATCGCCATCTTCGCCACTCTCAGCATGGGCGCCTATCAGGTGCTGCAGGGGGTGCTCACCAGCGACGAGGTAGCCAAGCGCAAGGAGGCCCGCCTCTCCGAGTTGCAGCTCGCCTTCACCCTGCTGGAGCGGGATGTCACCCAGATGGTGCCGCGCAGCGGCCGCATCGAGGGAGAGAACAACAAGGTGCTGCTGGCCGCCTCCCGTTTTGGCCAGCAGAGCGATGACTGGGGCATGGCCTTTATGCGCAGCGGCTGGCTCAACCCGGACGGCATGCTGCCCCGCTCCCATCTGCAGCGGGTCGGCTGGCGACTCAAGGATCAGAAGCTGGAGCGCCTCAGCTACCTCTATCCGGATCCGGTGATCGGCACCGAGCCGCGCACCCAGCCGCTTCTGACCGGCGTCACCGCCTTTCGCCTCTACTTCTACGACAAGGGAAGTTGGAAGGAGGAGTGGACCCAGCGCAGCGTGCTCCCTTACGGGCTCGCGGTCGAGCTGGATCTGGAAGATTACGGCACCATTCGCCGGCAATTTCTGATTGGTGCCGGCGGCCAGCGCGCCGAAGAGAACAGCCAGAGCAGCAATCCCAATCCGGGCGGCGACAGCAATAACGGCAATAACAGCGGCAGCAACAGCAATGGCAGCAACCAGAACGGGGGGAGCGCCAATGCGAACTAACCCTGTACGCCCCGGTCGCCAGAGCGGCATGGCCCTGCTGGTGGTGCTGCTGATCCTCTCGGTGATGGTGATCATCGCCAGCAACATGAGCGGCCGTCTGCAGCTCGAGCTGCGCCGCACCAGCAATGTCACCGCCGGCAAGCAAGCCTGGTGGTATGCCCTCTCGGCGGAAGCGCTGGTGAGCAAGGTGCTGGCGCAGGATTTCAAGGATGACCCCGAGGTGGTGAGCCTCGGCCAGAAGTGGGCCAGCAAGAACACGGTGTTTCCGGTCGATGATGGCCAGCTCAAGGGCGAGGTGACCGACCTGCAATCCTGCTTCAACCTCAACAGCCTGAGCGTACCCAATCAGGCGGGCAACAACGGGGAAGAGCTGGAACAGCAGCCCTATCCGGTGCAGGTGTTTCGCGCCCTGCTCAAGGAGCTGGCGATGGATGATTACGAGGCGGCCCAGCTCACCGACGCCATTCGCGACTGGACAGACAAGGATACGGTGCTGGTCTCCAGCCTCGGCGCCGAGGATGCCTACTACGAGGGGCTCAAGCCTCCCTACCTCACCGCCAACCAGTGGATGCTGGGCAAGGATGAATTGCGGGCGGTGCGCGGCGTAACGGCCAGGGTCTATGCCAAACTGGCCCCCTATGTCTGCACGCTGCCCAATGACAAACTGAAGATCAATATCAACACCCTGCTGCCGGAACGCCCCGAGCTGCTGGCTGCGCTCTATCTGGGCAAGATTGGCAGCGATGACGCCAAGCGGGTACTGACCGAGCGGCCAAAAAAGGGGTGGAAAGATAGCAAGCTGATGACGGATCAGCTGCCCATACCTCTTGAAACCGTCAAGGGGCTCAAGGAGGCGCTGGTGGTCAAGAGCGACTTTTTCGAGGCCCGCGTGGTCGCCGAAATCGGCGACAGTCGTGCCTGGCTGGAGAGCATCTTCCAGCGGGGCAAGGATAACAAGCTGGTCATGCTGCGCCGCCTCAATAGCGGCGCCGAATAAACAAGCGCTGACGGGAGCGACTCCCGGCAGGGCAAACATTGGATGCAGCCTGCGGGCTGCGCACCGGTTGCGTTGGCCTGGCCCGCGCGAACCGGTATCGCAGGAGAGAGATGCGTGAGCGAGAGTCTGGTCATCCGTCTGGGGACCACCAAACAACAACCGGTCGCCTGGCTGGTCTGGTCGAGTCAGGAGCAGGAGATCATCGCCTCCGGCGAGCTCCCTTCAGCTGACGCGCTGGGCGAGCTGCAGGAGCGCGCTGGCGGCCGCCCCGTGGTCACCCTGGTGCCGGGCAGCGATCTGATCTTCCGCCGCGTCACCCTGCCGGGACGCTACAACCGCCAGTCGGCGGCGGCCCTGCCCTATCTGCTTGAAGAGCAGATCGCCTCCGACGTGGATGAGCTGCATCTGGTGGTGCTGGCCCACGACGGCCCGCAGGTCGATCTGATGGCGGTGGATCGCCAGAAGATGGCCGAGTGGCTCGGCTGGCTCGACGCTGCCGGCCTTAGAAGTCAGCAACTGCTGCCCGATGTGCTGGCACTGCCGCAGGCTGCAGAGGGCTGGTCTGCCCTGCAGCTCGGTACCGAGTGGCTGATCCGCCAGAACGGCTGTCAGGGAATTGTGGCCGACGAGTCGCTGCTGGCCATCTTGCTGGCCGCCGAAGCCGAACCCGTCACCATTCACAGCCATACCCCGGCGCCCGCCATTACGGCGGCCAACTGGCAGCCGGCCGAGCCCGAGCTCCCCATGCTGCTGCTGGCCAAGGGGGCCCTCACCTGCCGCGCCAACCTGCTTACCGGCCCCTACCGGCCACAGACCGAATATGCCCGCTACTGGTTGCAGTGGCGCAAGGTGGCCATTACCGCTGCCCTCTCGCTGCTGGTGGCACTCGTCCAGCGTGGTGTCCAGCTGCATCAGCTGGCAGAGCAGGACAAGGCGCTCAAGCTGGAGATCCGTCAGGTCTACAGCCGCATCTTCCCTAACGAAAGCCGCATTGTTAATGTGCGCAGCCAGATGACCCAGCACCTGCGGCTGATGGGTCAGGCACCGCAAAACGGCATGCTGCTGATGCTCACCGAACTGGCCCCCACCTTTGCCGAAGTGCCCGGCCTCAAGCCGCAGGTAATGCGCTTTGATGCCAGCCGCCGCGAGCTGCGGCTGCAGGTGACCGCCCCCGGCTTTGCCGAGATAGAGCGGTTCCGCGAGCTGGCGGGCAAGCGCTTCGAGGTGCAGCAGGGCGAGGTGCGCAGCACCGAGGGCAAGGTTGAAGGGGCGCTGGTGCTCAAGGGTAAATCATCATGATGGAAAAATTGCAGAGCTGGTGGCAGGGCATCACCGCACGGGAACAGCGACTGGTGGTGGCAGGCAGCATCCTGCTGCTGGTCGGCCTCTTCTACTGGAGCGTCTGGCATCCTCTCGACAACCGCATCGCCGAGCGCGAACGTCAGGTGCAAAACCAGCAACAGACCCTCGCCTGGCTCAAGGAGAAGGGGGAGGAGGTGCTGGCCATGCAGGGGGGGCAGGGTCGCCAGATAGACACCAGCGGCACCCTGGAGGGGGTCGTCAACCGTACCGCCTTCAACCACAAGATCAAGATTGCCCGCCTGCAACCACAGGGGCAGGAGCTGCAGGTGTGGATCGATACGGTTCCGTTCGATGATCTGCTGCTCTGGCTCGCCACCCTGGTGGAGCAGCACGGCATTCAGGTTCAAATCATCGAGCTGGCCCGCGAGGAGCTGGCCCCGGGTCTGGTCAAGGTCAGACGTTTGCAGTTGAGTCGCCCCCAATGAAAAAACGCATCCTGATTGCCAGCCTGTTTCTGGCAGCCTACTTCATCTTCCTGCTGGCGACCCTGCCTGCGGCGCAGGTGGTGCGCTATCTGCCGCTGCCAGCCAACGTTGCCAGCCTGCTGAAGATGGAAGGAGTGAGCGGCACCCTGTGGAGCGGCCAGATCGCCCGGCTGCAATATGCCAGCGAATCTATCAGCCAGCTGCGCTGGGATCTCAATGGCTGGTCACTGCTACGCTTCGCCCCCGAAGTGGCCATTCGCTTTGGCGAGCGTAACGGCCTCAACGGTCAGGGCGTTGTCGGCTGGAATGGTGCCGCCTTCGGCCGCGACCTGACCCTCAATGCCCCGGCCCCCTGGGTAATGGCGCGCATCCCGCTGCCACTCCCCTTCCCGGCCACCCTCACCGGTCAGCTGCAACTCAAGGTGGATCAGTTTGCCCAAGGCAACCCCTGGTGTGACAACCTCTACGGCAACCTCGACTGGTATAACGCCAGCGCCGATACCCCGGCGGGCAAGCTGGAGCTGGCCGATCCCGAGGTGAAACTCACCTGCCTCGACTCCAGACTGGTTGCCGAGCTCAAGCAGGGCTCCGATGCGGTACAGACCAGCGGTCGCCTCGAGCTGCAACCCAATGGCCAATACCTGTTTCAGGGCAGCCTGAAACCGGGCCCGGCCCTGCCAGAGCAGATGCAGCAGGGGCTCCCCTTCCTCGGCCAGCCCGACAGTCAGGGCCGCTTCCCCCTGCGCTATCAGGGGCGGATCTAACCCTGCTGCGACAAGGCCCCGGAGTATTTCCGGGGCCTTTATCCGCTAATAACCTGCTCCAGTTACCAATATTTGCTTATCTCTCGGCGCAACGCTTCGGCGGTGGCCTGACCGCTTTCCGATGCCAATGCCCGCCCGGCGATAAAGGTCTTGGCCCGGATCCCTTCAAACAGATGGATATCTTCCGGCACGATACCGCCGGTGATCGACAGCTCCAGCCCAAGCTCGGAGAGTGCCCGCATCTTGCTCAAATCGGCCTGGGTCCAGCTGACCCCGGCCAGCTCGGCATCCCGCGAGCGGTGATAGATAGCCTGGGTGATCCCCATATCGGCCCACTGTTTGGCATCATCCAGCGTCCAGTTGCCATAGATCTCGATCTGGATCTCCCCACCAAACTCGTCCGCAACTTTCTTGCAGGCAGCAATGGTAGCGACATGTGCGGCGGCCGATACCGTGATCCAGTCAGCTCCGGCCGAGAAGGCCATGCGAGCCAGAATGGCACCACCGTCTGTGGTCTTCATATCACACACGATTATGTGATCAGGATGACGCTCGCGCATGGTGCGTACCGCAGACATCCCTTCTGCAAAAGCCAGAATAGTGCCGACCTCGATCACTTCGACATAACTGGCGACGCGATCGGCAATATCCACGGCGGTAGCAAGATCGGTAGAATCCAGAGCAATCTGTAACATGGGTTTGGTCATACTATATTTCCTCAATTTAAAACCTTGGCAGAATGAATTGGCCCATTGATTTAAAGTCGATAAAGGGCCGTAACCTGACGTCACTAATATAAATAGATGGGCAATTTAAATAACGGGTCAACTAATTAGCGCTGGCCGTAATAGGCATTCTCACCATGTTTTCTGAAATAGTGTTTGTCAGACAACTCCTGCGCAATATGGATGGCAGGATTCAACGCTCTGGTTGCCAGCGCCATGGTGGCGACCTCCTCCAGCACCAGCGCATTGTGCACCGCATCCACCGCACTCTTGCCCCAGCAGAAGGGGGCATGACCGGTGATGACCACGCCTGGCAAGGCCTGCGGATCCAGCGCCCGTCGCTGAAATTCTTCGACAATGACCTTGCCGGTATTTTTTTCATAATCAACGCGAATTTCATCTTCGGTCAGCGGACGGGTGCAGGGAATATCGCCATAGAAATAATCGGCATGTGTGGTACCCAAGGCGGGAATATCCATTCCCGCTTGCGCCCAAATAGTGCCATGACGGGAGTGGGTGTGCACAATACCGGAAATGCCTTTAAACGCTTTATATAAAACCAGATGGGTTGCGGTATCACTGGACGGGGATAAATGCCCATCGACGATCTGGCCAGCCAAATCAACCACCACGATATCGTCAACGGTCATATTGTCGTAAGAAACCCCCGACGGCTTGATGGCCACCACGCCCAAGCTGCGATCTATCTGGGATACGTTGCCCCATGTCAGGGTAACCAGACCGTATCGGGGCAACAGCAGGTTGGCCTCCAGTACCGCCTCTTTCAATGAGTTGTACATTTCGTTCTCCTGGGCCCCTTGCGGGGCCGCGTTGGGTGCCTCAGACCAATTGCGCCAGCGCCTGATCAATGACGTTGAATACATCTGCGGTGCTCTGGCACGCTCGCAGCTTGTCGAGGTTGATCCCGCTCTCGCTGTTTTCATCCTCCAGCACCTGAGTCACCTCCATCAGCCCCTCCATGTGTTCATCCGAGGTGCTGCCCGCCAGCGTCACCAGCACGTCCACCGGCTCCTCTTCCCCCTCAAACTTCACCGGCGTGGTCAGGGTGACCAGTGCAAACGCCGTGCGATTGACTCCATCCTCTGGCCTTGCATGGGGCATCGCGAACTGGGGGGCAATCACGATATAGGGCCCCATCTTTTCAATGCTGCCGATGATCGCATCGTGGTAACGCGGCTCCACGGCGCCGGAGCGGATCAGCATGTCGGTGCCCAGCTTGATGGCGTTGCGCCAGTCGCTGGCGGCCGCGTTGAGCAATACAGAGTTGTTTTCCATCAGAGATTGTTTGAATTTCATCTTGTTCTCCTTGCCCGCGGCCACATGCAGCGAGGCTCATCGGCTTAATTTGCAAAGTTGTTCTTGATGATGCCCAGCAGTTCATCACCAAACGAATTGGGGTTGAGCATGTTCTGTACGCCCAGCACGAATTTGCCCTCACCGGGGCTCATCTCGCCGGCCAGATGCTTGGAAGAGACGATGATGTCGGTGGTCTGCAGCTTGGTTTTGTAATCGGCCACGGCGCAGGAGTCCATGATATGGGGCACGCCACGCTGCTCGAGAAACTTGCCGATCTTCATCTTCATCATCATGGATGAGCCCTGACCGTTACCGCATACCGCCAGGATCCGCACTGCATGTCCCCCTTTGGCACTCTCGACTGGCGAGGCTGGCTGATCGGCCGCTTCTTCTGCCACGTCAGCACTCGGGACAGCCATATCCTCCTCCATCCGCAGGGTGCGGGAAGCGAAGTACATATAGAGCCCGGCCCCAGCCAGTAACACCACGAAGAACAGGGAAGATAGCGAGAGGCCCTGCATGATCACCGGGAATACCAGCGCCCAGTCAGCCATCCCCATCCAGCCGTTGAAGCTGGTGCCATTGACCGCGAACAGGTGGATAGCCCAGGCAGAGCCAAGCACCTCGATGATCCCCATGACGAAGCAGATCTTCATCACTGCGCGCCAGCCGCCAAAGTGGTTGGCGAACACCCCTATGGTGGCGTTGGAGAAGAACATGGGAATGAAGCCTGGGATAATCATGATGGGCGCCTGGAATGCCAGCAGGGCAAGCACAGCAAGGAACTGACCGATAGCCCCCCACATGAAGCCAAAGACCATGGCATTCGGCGAGTAGGCGTAGATAGCGGCGCAATCGATTGCCAGGACGGCGTTGGGAATGACCCGTTCGGAGATCCCCTTGAAGGCCTCGGAGAGTTCGGCAACGAACATCCGCACTCCCACCACGATGACCTGAATGGCGACCGCAAACTTGAGACCAGTTTCGAGAATGTAGATGGACCAGTGAGTCTGACCCGCCATCTGTTGCAGATTATCGAGGCCAAACGAGAGCAGGATGATACCGAAGAAGATGGTCATCACGATGGCGGTCGCCGTGATGCTGTCGTGGAAAATGTGCAGCCACTTTGGCAGCTTCAGGTGATCGACGCTCTCTTCCTTATTGCCCAGTTTCGGCGCCACCTTGGTGGCAATCCAGGAGGCGACCTGTTGCTGGTGACCGATGGAGAACCCCGCTCCACCGGTTACTTCCTGAGTCGGCTTGAACATGATGTTGGAGGAGATCCCCCAATAGAGCGCCATGATAACGGCGGAATAGAGGATGGTTTCCCACATCGAGGCCCCCATCACCATATAGAAGACCGCGATGAGGCCTACCTGCTGAAACATGATGTGGCCGGTCAGCATGATGGTGCGGATCCCGGTATAGCGCCGCAGCAACACCAGCAGAATATTGAGGGCAAGAGCCAGCAATACCGCATAGCCGACCCATGAGTAGTTCTCTCCCATGGTTTCCATGGTCGCCATCATGGTGGTGTAGGGATCAATCACTGAACCGGTGAGGTGATGATATTCCGCAATTTTGTCCACCACCGGCTTGAAGCCTGCCACCAGCGTACTGGCGCCCACCTGCACCAGCATGAAACCGACGATGGTCTTCACGGTGCCCTTGACGACCGTCGTGCCATCCTGCTTGAGCAACAGGTAGCCAATACAGGTCACCAGCCCCAACAGCAGGGGTGCCTTGGTCATCACCTGACTGTAAAAGATGTAAAAAGCGTTGTAGAGGGTTTCCATATTTATGCTCCGTCCAGATGAGGACAACTCATGGCTATTGGATTGGTGCGGACATCTCACCATTCATATGGGCATTGCTTTACCTGACGCCCCGCGAGCAGATTCAACTGCCACCACTCACTATTAAATCCAAAATAATCATACATAATCACATCATGATTTATTGTGATGAAGATCGAGGTCGGGAGAATCTCTTTTTTCCACCATCTGGATGTGAAATTTCGGTTAAAAGGGTATTCAAAGCTGCATGAAAGGATTCAAAGAATCCCTATAAATAGGCGGAAAATAAGTAAACACAATAAATACAACCACTTAAAAACATACTCATCTCTTGATTGTGATGTGCCGCAATTAATCTCACAAAACAATCACCGCAATCATTGATAATCACAAGGACGGGTAATATAGTCACAACCAATCAAAGCAAATCACTGACTCGCAACCATGCAAGTCATGTCATCACCCGATGAATCACCACTGTGTGAACCATCCAAATCAGAAAGGTATGTGAGATGAGCAAGATTGAAGAAATCACCCGTGAATCATGGATCCTCAGCACCTTCCCCGAGTGGGGCACCTGGCTGAATGAAGAGATTGAGCATGAAGAGGTCAAACCGAATACCTTCGCCATGTGGTGGCTGGGTTGCACCGGTATCTGGCTGAAGTCTGCCGGCAATACCAACATCTCCATCGACTTCTGGTGCGGCACGGGCAAGCGAACCCATGGCAATCCCTACATGAACAAGCAGCACCAGATGATGCGGATGGGGGGCGTGCGCAAGCTGCAACCCAACCTGAGAACCTCACCTTTCGTGCTCGATCCTTTCGGGATTAAAGATATCGATGCAGTGCTCGCTACCCACGATCATGCCGACCATATCGACGTCAATGTGGCGGCTGCCGTGCTGCAAAACTGTGGGGAGCATGTGAAATTCATCGGCCCGAAAGCCTGTGTCGACCTCTGGTTGCGCTGGGGGGTGCCTGCCGAGCGTTGCGTGGTGGCCCGCGTAGGTGACGAGATCCCGGTGGGCGATATCGTGATCCAGGTACTCGATGCCTTTGACCGTACCGCGCTGGTCACCCTGCCGGCGGGGGTCTCCTCCACCGACAAGAGCATTCTGGATGGCATGGATGATCGGGCGGTGAACTATCTGGTCAAGACATCCGGGGGCAACCTCTACCACTCGGGTGATTCTCACTACTCCAACTACTACGCCAAGCATGGCAATGACTACCAGATCGATGTGGCGCTGCTCTCTTATGGCGAGAACCCCCGCGGCGTGACCGACAAGATGACCTCATCAGACATCTTGCGGGCCGGGGAGTCCCTCAACACCAAGGTGGTGATCCCGTTCCACCACGATATCTGGGCCAACTTCCAAAGCGACCCCCGCGAGATCGAAGTGCTCTGGAACATGAAAAAGGATCGCCTCGGCTATCGCTTCAGCCCCTTCTTCTGGCAAGTCGGTGGCAAATACACCTTCCCGACCGACCAGAGCAAGCTGCACTATCAGCACCCGCGCGGGTTCGATGACATCTTCATCGACGAGCCGGAGCTGCCTTACAAATCCTTCCTGTAAGCACGCCCTGTCAGACGTCGGGTAATACGAGGGAGGGTGATGGAGATGGGCCAGCAAGGCGTCATCTCAATCACCCCCTCTACTGCCCCCACCTCACCGGATAACAAGAAGATCAGACGATGCGCTATCACGCCCTGGCCCTCGATCTCGATGGCACCACCCTGACCAGTGCTCACACCATCATGCCGGCCGTCAAAGAGGCCATCATGAGGATCAAGGAGCAGGCCACCGTCATGCTGGTCACCGGCAGACACCACACAGCCGCCCACCCCTATCACCACGAACTGGGGCTGACCACTCCCATCATCTGCTGCAACGGCACCTACGTTTACGACTACGACCGGCGCGCCGTGCTGGCAGAGAACGCCATTCCCCATGAACTGGCACAACGCTTTATCGCGCTGGCAAGGGAGCACCGGCTCAACCTCGTCATGTATGTCACTGACCGCATGGTCTACTCCGCTCATCAGCCGGTGCGCTACGTGGCGACCCTGCAGCAGTGGGCCAGCGGCTTTGCGCCGCCGATCCAGCCGCAGGTAGCCAGTGTTGACTCGTTTGAAGAGGAGCTGGCCAACAGCAGCCATGTCTGGAAGTTCGTGGCCGAGGGAGAGATCACCGCCATTCAGGCCTTCTCACATCACCCCTGGGTACGCGAACACTTCAGTGGCGAGCAGTCATGGGCCAATCGGGTCGATTTTGCCCGCCGCGGCAACAGCAAGGGAGCGCGACTGCAGGATTATCTGGACCAGCAAGGGATCAGCCCGGCGCGACTGGTCGCCATCGGCGACAACCACAACGACACCTCCATGCTCTGCCTCGCAGGGATGGGGATCGCCATGGCCAATGCCGAGCAGGAGGTCAAGCAGATGGCCAACCGGGTCACCTGCGAGAGCAACGACGAGGGCGGGATCCTCGAGGTATTGAACCGCTATTTCCCTATCTGAATGCAGGAGCTTGTATGCACCACTTTGACCATGCCTTACGCCTCGGCCTTTATGAAAAAGCGATGCCCTCTGCACTGGAGTGGCAAGAGAAAATTCTGTCGGCCAAGGAGCTTGGCTTTGATTTCATCGAGATATCCATTGATGAATCAGATGAAAAACTGCAACGGCTCGATTGGTCAGATAGCGAAATCTATCGGCTCAGACGCCTGTGCGAGCAGCACAGCTTGCCGTTGCACTCCATGTGCCTGAGCGCCCATCGCCGCTTTCCGTTTGGTTCGCAGGATCCGGCCATCCGCGCACAGGCGGCCATCATCATGGAAAAAGCGATCAATCTGGCGTACAAGCTCGGCATTCGCTGCATCCAGCTGGCAGGCTACGACGTCTATTACGAACCGCAAAGCGATGAGACCCACCGCCACTTCATCAACGGGATGAAGGCGGCTGCCAAAATGGCGGAACGGGCAGGCATCATGCTGGGTGTGGAGATCATGGATACCCCCTATCTCAACTCCCTCAGCAAATTCGAGGTGCTGAAAAAGCAGATCCCCTCCCCCTACTTCATGGCCTATCCGGATGTCGGCAATATCACCGGCTGGAACTATGACACCTGCACCGAGCTGCAATTGAGTGCAGACCATATCGTGCAGATCCACCTCAAAGACACCCGCAAGGTAACGGCCAGTTGCAGCGGGCAGTTCCGTGATCTGGTCATTGGCGAAGGAGAGGTCGACTTTGCCGCCATTTTCAACACTCTGGCAAAAATCGGTTACAACGGCCCCCTGGTGCTGGAGATGTGGGCCAAGGATGAAGCGTGGGCAAGCAACCTGAAAACGGCCAAGGGGCGACTGGTCGAACACGCTCGGCAAGCCGGTCTGGCGATCGCCTGAACGCCCGTTATCAGAAGAGTTAACAAGGTTGCTGTCATCGACACCCATGCGCGATATAATCACCACCCAATCAGATTCAATCATCATCAGGCATGATATGACAGAAGCACATCGCCATAACGCCATTTTGGAATTGCTCAATCAGAAACGTCATCTGTCGGTCAACAGCATAATGCAAGCCTTTGATATTTCTCCGGCCACTGCGCGCCGCGATATCAACAAGCTCAATGATTCCGGCAAGCTGCGCAAGGTGCGCAACGGGGCCGAAGCCCTGATGCAGGCCAGAAAGGCCCACTGGTCTCCTCTCGACAGCAATGAAAGCCTCAATCACAGCGAAAAGGTGCGCATCGCCCAGGCGGCAGCAGCCCTGATCAAACCGGGGGAAAGCGCGGTCATCAACTGTGGCTCCACCGCCTTCGTGCTGGGTCAGGAGATCTGCGGACAGGATGTTCAGGTCATCACCAACTACTTCCCGCTCGCCAACTACCTGATCGAGAATGACCATGACGGCGTGGTGATCATCGGCGGTCAATACAACAAGTCGCAATCCATCACCCTGGCACCGCAGGACGAGATCTCCTCCCTCTATGCCGGGCACTGGATGTTTACCAGCGGCAAGGGTGTCACCGCAGATGGTCTCTACAAGATGGATATGCTGACCGCCATGGCAGAGCAGAAGATGCTCAACCACGTCGGCCGACTGGTGGTACTGGCCGACAGCAGCAAGGTGGGGCAACGGGCAGGCATGCTGTTTTGCGCCGCCAGCAAGATCGACATTCTGATCACCGGCAAGGATGCGGATAAAGAGGTTATCGAGCAGATCAAAGCCAAAAATGTGCAGGTCATTCTGGTCTAGGACATAAAAGTGCCGGGGCGCTTTGTCGGCGCCTTCGTTCAAGGCCAGAAATCGCAGATACGAAAAAGCCCAAGCGGGTGACCGCTTGGGCTTTCTCTTTGAATATGGCGGAGGAGGTGGGATTTGAACCCACGGATGGTCGCCCATCGCCGGTTTTCAAGACCGGTGCATTCAGCCGCTCTGCCACCCCTCCG